>JAHWHF010000090.1 GCA_019323415.1 Candidatus Woesearchaeota archaeon
GAAGGAAGAATACGCGAGCTAGAGCTTCGCTAAAGCCTCTTCAGCAACTTCTTCAATATTCTTTTTGACAACAACCTTAAGGCTCTGTGAGCCGTATTCACTGCCCTGCGCGCTTACTTTTATTGTGAACTCATAGTCTGCCTTTTCTGCAGTGTCAAGCGCAACAATCCGTGCAGGAAATGCTGCTTTTTTGTTTGCTGCAAGCCTGACAGAAGGAAAAGCCTGGACAACAACATTATTCTCGCAGTTCTGCGATACACATTCAATGTCTATGCTGAAAGAAACCTCTGAATCAAAACTGTTCTCAAGCCCTATAAAGAAGTCAGCTGTCTGGCCAGCGTCAATATCAAGCTCAGCTGCGCTCAGGACAACAAGGCCTGATGAAAAAGAATCTTCTGTAATCTTCTGCTCTTCAACAGCGCATGCAGGCAAAAGCAGCAGCGCAAGCAAAACAATATATTTTTTCATTTTAAAGCTTTTTTTTAAAGCCCTCTATTGTGTCAACAGGGCTTGGGTCTTTTTCACGCAAAAGCGCAAGATAATATGAATACCAGTCTCCAATATGGATTAATGAAGCAATCCTTGCAAGCTTTGAAACGCCCTGGGCCCATACTTCCTCAAGCTGGTTCTGTATGATGTCCTTGCATATCTCAAACCTTTTCTGTATCCTTTCATGGTCTTTCTCGTCCCTTAGAAAAATTACTGCAAAACTCTCAGCAAGCATAGGGTACTGGCAGAGCTCGTTGTGGTTCATCTCTGAGAAAGTGTTATAGAATGCAGGCATTTTTGCATTTTCATTTGCCTGTGTCTTCCATCTCATTGCAACAGCCTTTATTGACTCGTCTGCATATACGATAGGTATTTTGTCTTTCAGCTGCTGCGCAAGCTTTTCACCCTTTTCCCTGAATATGTCCTGGCTTAGGAGCTCTGCAGACTCATCAACCATTTCATTTGCATGGTCCAATAATCCTGACTGCCACAGCACTTTTACAACAGGTATTAATGAAAAGAACAATGCCGCCCTTGGCTGAAGGCCATTGGGTAGCTCGATAAGGTTATAGCCGTGCTCTTTTGCCATTCCAGCTATCTGGCCGCCTGATGCAAGGCACAAAATCTGCGCATCTGAATTCATAGCCTCTTTGAAAGCTGAAAGAGTCTCTTCAGTGTTCCCTGAATATGAATTCACAATAACAAGCGTCCTTTTGTCAATAAGATGCGGAAGCTTGTACGCCCTGTTTACAGTAAAAGGGACTTTCTCAACAAACTCTGCTATAAGGTCGCCTGCAATGGCAGAGCCCCCCATTCCGCAGAAAATAACATTGTCGCATTTGTAAGAAAAATCAGGGCACGTGTCCCATGCAGTCCTTATGTGCTCGTTGGCTTTTTGTATTGCCTCAAACATATTTGATTTGTCAAGTTCGCTTCTCATATCTATCACCTTTTTGCACTGATACGAAATATTGTTATTTAAAGGTTATGGCAAATTATTTCTTGAGCGCAAAAAGCCAGCATCCCAGCCTGCCTTTTTTAGAAACATGCTTCCACAGCTTTGAAAAATATGAGGTCGAGTAATTGTGCTCTGGCCCGTTCCATGGGTCAAGAAGGTTTATCCTGCTGCCTGAAAGAGATGAGACAACTGCATAATGGGATACTTTCTCAGGCTGGAAGAAAAAGCAGACAGTTACTGCATAGCCTTTCCCTGAAAGCTCCCTAAGCTCTGAAAAAGATGCTGAATGCCTTGAAACATAATCCAAGCCGTATTTCTCTGCAAGCCTGTTGAATGCAGACTGGTCGGTGCCTGAATCTGATGTTGTGCCGAGCAGCTCTGCAAGCTCATTCTCTGTTGCAGCTATGCCGAACCTGGCAAGCATCATCCTTGCACATGCAGGCCCGCATGTGTAATCTGTCTCCTGGCTGAAAAAAGGCATTTCCATAGCATCTGGTTTTTTTGGTTTTAATATAAATTTTTCTAAAAGCCAAATATTTTTAAACAGAAAGGCAATCTGGCAACTCATGGACAGCCGCACAGAAACAAATCCGCAGAAAGGGCATGACGCAGAAAAAAAGCTGAAAGACAACTCATTGAAAATCAGCATTAAGGAAGGCTCAGCGTACAGCTTTATGGAAGGCTTTGGCCTCAGGTATATCACGCCTTATGCGCTTGCGCTTGGCGCAACAAATGTCCACATAGGATTTCTAAGCTCGCTGCCAAACCTTATTGGCAACATTTCACAGCTTTTTGCATTAAAGATAATGTCAAGGGTTTCAAGGAAATCAATTGTAATGACTGGAGTATTTGCTCAGTCATTTATGTGGCTTCCAATAATATTTGTTGGCATGCTTTACTTTATGTTTGGAGTCAGCTCAGTATATGCAGTTACAATGCTTATTGCATTCTATATGCTGCTTGTAGTTTCAGGGGCAATAGCAGGCCCTGCATGGACATCATGGATGAGGGACCTTATACACAAAAACAGGGGCAAGTATTTTGGCATGAGGAACAGGATTTGCGGAGCAATCGCGATTGCTGCTGCGCTTATTGCAGGCTATGTGCTTGACCTTTTCAAAGATGCAAACAGCCTGTTCATAGGTTTTGTTGTTCTGTTTGTTGTTGCATTTGCAGGAAGGCTTGCCTCAGGGCTGTTTTTCATAAGGCAGCATGAGCCTGAATTCAAGTTTGACAGCAGCATGTACTTCAGCTTCTTCGATTTTGTTAGGAACATGCTTTACAATAATTTTGGAAGGTTTGCTGTGTATGCTTCACTGATTTATTTTGGCACAGCGATTGCATCTCCTTTTTTCGCAGTCTATATGCTTAATGAGCTGAAATTCAACTACACTCTTTACACAATTGTAATACTTGTTTCATCAATAGCAAGCATAGCTTCTATGCCTGCATGGGGCAAGTTTGTAGACATTTACGGAAGCGGAAAGACACTCAAGATGACAGGCCTTTTTATTTCATTTATTCCTCTGCTCTGGCTTGCAACACCTTTTATTGCAGGCAACTTGTGGGCGCTGATACCTTACCTTGTTATTGCAGAGGCTTTTGGAGGCTTTGTATGGGCTGGCTTCGGCCTTGCATCAACAACTTTTATTTATGATGCTGTTACTGTGCAAAGGACTGCGCTGTGTTCTGCATATTTCAGCCTTCTCAACAACATAGGAGTATTTGCGGGCGCGCTTATAGGCGGATTCCTTTCATCAACAGGCATTTCATTCCTGGGCTTTAAGCACATACTTTTCATATTCCTTGTATCAGGCATTGTAAGGCTTGCAATGTACTTTATTATGGTTTCAAGGTTCAAGGAAGTAAGGGAAGTAAAGCCAATTTTCTTTAAAGAAGCAATGGACAAGATTGCAGGATTGAGCAGGCAGCAGATGATAAGGATTATCAGGTAATCCGCACAAGCTCAACAACAGCCTCTATATGCTGTGTCTGGGGGAAAAGGTCAAATAATGCTGCGCTCTTAATTTTATATTTGCTGAATTTTTTCAGGTC
>JAHWHF010000006.1 GCA_019323415.1 Candidatus Woesearchaeota archaeon
AATAAATGGCAATAGCAGTATACCAAATAAGTGTTCCTGAATATCATGTTAGAAAAAAACCAGACCATGAAAAAATAGGGGCAAAGATTGACAAATGCATAAAAAAGCATTTTCTGGGCAAAAAAGTAGCAATCAGGTGCCTGGGCTCCCAGGAGCATCCTGGAAAATCAGTTAGAAAACTTATTTCAATTATTAAAAAAATAGGCTATGACAGGTATGACCCTAAAAGAATAGGGGACAGATATGAAACTGTAAAGAAAAAACATATTGATTTTTTTGCATTGGATTTCAAAATAACAAAAAAAGGAAAATACATGCAATATTTTATTGAGCCTTTTTATGTTTGGTCTAAAAAATTAAAAGGCAAGCCAATAAGGCTGGATTTAGTTCTTGTATACGACTTGTCAAAACTAAAAAGAGTAGTTCACAAATATCATGGAAGAACAGATATCAAGAAAGATGGTTTTGTGTTCAGAGATAAAGAAAATAAAAAACAAGCCCTGTTAGGGATTATTAAAATTCTTTAGAACTATCTTGCTTTCCTAATCTTTCCCTGCTGCCAGTCCTTTATTATAATCCTAGCCATTGTGTCAACATCAGGAACACCGCCTTTCTTCAGCTTGTTGTTCTTCAATGCAATCTCTTCAAGAGTGTCCTGCGGGTCCTTGTGCGGCTTCACGCCGTAATATGCCTCGAACTGCCCGGGAAAAGCAGCAATAAGGTCCATTGCAGCTGCATCAGGGTCTTCAACTGAGCTGTAGTCTGTTGTTGAAATTAGCACATGCTTTAGAGGCATCTTTTCCCTGAACGGGATAACGCCGGGAGAATCAATAAGCATTATCCTATTGTCTATCCTTACCCACTGCATTGCTTTTGTAAATCCTGAGATGGGCGATGTTTTTGCTGATTTCTTTCCTTTCAGCGCATTAATCAGTGAGCTTTTTCCTGTCTTTGGGTAGCCGAGCACTCCAACCTTTATTTTTTCCCTATCTCCTATCTTTAGTATAAGCTTCCTGAGTATCAATGTTCCCTGATGATTTTTGCTTGACACAAAAACGCATGGCTTCAGCTTGCTTTTCGCCTCTTCAAGAAATTGCTTTGGAACAAGGTCGCATTTGTTAAGCACATAGATTACTTTTTTGCCCTGCGCCCTTACTTTTTGCTCTATCTCCCTGTTCCTTGTCTCTTCAGGAAACCTTGCATCAAGAACTTCAAGGACTACATTAGAGTCATGTATTATCTTATTTACAATATCCCAGAAAGATTTTTTCATTTTTCTGCAGGTGCTGGTGCTGCTGCTGGCTTTGGCGCAGTTCTTGGAGGCGCCCTTGGCTTGATCAAATATTTCCTAAGGTTGGAGTCAAGGTCAACAAACCTGTCTGCAACATCCCTTAATTTTGAAGAAGATGTCTTTCCAAATGCAATAACTTCTGTCCTGCACCCAAGCGCCTTGGCATGCTCTAAAAGGTCCCTGAAATCTCCGTCTCCTGAGACAAGCACAACAACATCAAGCTTTGATGCAAGCCTCATCACATCCATTGCAATCCCTACATCCCAGTCTCCTTTTTTTGCCCCGCCATAGAAAATCTGGAGGTCTTTTTTCCTGACCTCAAAACCAATCTTTTCCAATGCATCAAAAAATGATTTTTCCTCTCCAACATCTGCCTTGATAACATAAGCAATTGCCCTTATCATGCTCCTGTTCATGGCAGCATCCTTGATAACTGCAGCATAGTTTACTTTTGACTTGTACAAATTCTTTGCTGAATAGAACAAGTTCTGCACGTCAACAAATATTCCAACCCTCTGCTCTTTCTGTGCTATCATGCTGCTTTTTGGTTCTTGGAGGTATATTAATGTTTCTTTTCTAACCACAACATTTTTATACAACCATTATAAAATTGGGTTTATGGCAGACAATAAGATAAGCTTACCAAGCGGAACAGGCGGACTGACAAGGTATTTTGACGAGTACACTTCAAAGCTGCAGTTCGGCCCGGGCGTTGTGATTGTGCTTGTTATAATTGTCATTATTGTTGAAATTCTATTGCATATTTTTGGTAGTGCGGGGTTTAACATATGATCCCGGGCATGAACCCAAGAAAGATGCAGCAAATGATGAAGAAAATGGGCATACAGCAGGTAGATATTCCTGCAACGCAGGTCATCATAAGGACTGCTGACAGCGAACTTGTTTTTGACAACCCGAGTGTTGCAAAAGTAAACATGATGGGCCAGGAAACATACCAGATAGTAGGAAGCCCTGAAGAAAGGGAGCTTGAGACAACTCCTGAGATATCTGATGATGATGTCGCAACTGTTGTTGACCAGACAGGAGTTTCTGCTGCAGAGGCAAAAGAAGCTCTTGAGAAAAACAAAGGCGATATTGCACAGACAATTCTTGAGCTGAAAGAAGAAGAATAATTACAATGCTCTTTTCTGCTTTGCACTTATAAAATTAGTCAAAGGGTCAACAATCATTCCGTCTTTTGCTGCAACAGTCTGCACTCCCGACTCTTTCTGTATGTCCCTTGTGACAGAAAGTGCGTCTGCAACAATCATTTTTGCTCCGAAATGCGTTACAACTGCAAGCTTTGGCTTTGCAGCCTTAATTATCTTGACAGCATCGTCTGCTGAAAGGTGGCCTTCCTCATTCTTTCCAAAAGGCTCCTGTACATTCAGAACAAGAATGTCAACATCCTTGTACAGCTCTTCAATGCCTTCAAAATATTCTGTATCCCCTGAATATACCATTGAGAATCTTGATGTGAAAATCTTAAAGCCTATTCCTGTCTCGTCGCCGTGCTTTGTAGGCAGGGCAACAATCTCTATCTTGTTTATGCCTATCCTTTTTCCTTCCTCAAGCTCAATAACCCTTTCAACGCTGTTCTTGTGGAATTCTGTAAGAAAAGGTGTGCTGTCGCCGAGCCCGTTAATCAGCGAGTCAGGCGCAACAAGCACGCAGTTATTGTCAAGCCCGTTTGCTGTTGTCGCTGAAATAAGCGCATTGACATCATTGCAGTGGTTCAAGTGAGAATGTGATACAAGAATTGCAGTATTTTCTCTCGGGTTTATTGAATATTCCCTGTTTTTGATAAGTGTGCCTGGTCCAGGGTCAATGTGCAGCTGCATATCATCAGCAATCAGAACAATGCCGCCGCTGCTTCTGACCTGCTTGCCAGAAACAATGTGGTCACCTGCTACCCCCAAAAAAATTATTCTAGGTCCCATTAATTTAAGATATATAGTCTGAAATTAATAAGCTTTTCCATAACCTTTTTAAAGCAGGCATTACAATCTTGTAACGGGCAGGCTAGACTGGCGTACTAGCCCTACGCTGTAACTGCAAATGGGCTTCATGGTGGAGTCGAAGCTTAAGACCAGATATATGGTTGGTCATTAGTCTTGGTTCGGACGTTGACGTCCTGTCCTTTGGGACTAATAAATTTAGGAACCGTGTCAGATCCGGAAGGAAGCAGCACTAACTTTTTTTATCGGTGCTCAGGGGGTAGCGGGACTGAGGAAGAATCAAGGTCAGCTAATGGATCAATTATATATTGAATCTTGGGCGCGCTTGCCCACTTTTTGTTTCTACTTTGGGATAACACACTCAGAGAAAAGTTTAAATAAACTCCGGCAATTCTTGAGAATAATTAAGAGGGGATTATGAAAGAATTGGTGGCATGGTTCAAGAAGTTTAATGAGGATTCTCTAAATCTAGTTGGAAGGAAATCTGTTGCTCTTAACAGGCTTTACAGCAAAGATTTCCCTGTGCCTGCAGGATTTGTTGTTACAACAGAATCATATACGCTGTTTATGCAGCAGATTGAGTCGCAGGTTAGGAAGCTTATTGACAACACAAACATAAAAAGCGAGGCTGCAGTACAGGAAACTGCAAACCAGATACAAAAGCTGATCCTCAACTCTTTCCTTCCGCAGAAAGTTGAAAACGAGATTGAAGAGGCATATTCAAGCATGGATGTCATTGTAAGCTTTGGAAAAAAGCTCACAGCAGATTATTTTCTTAACACAAAAGAAAAGGCAAAAGTGTGTGTAAGGAGCTCGCCATTTTCTGAAAACAGCAATGCGTTGAGTGTTTCAAAGCTCTCAACATATGTAAATGTGCAGGGTGTTGAGCAGCTTAAGCGGGCAGTGAAGGCGTGCTGGGCTTCAGTATTTACAGGAAAAGCGCTTTACCACAGGCTGAACAGCGGCTTTGGCCTTTATGATGTAAAGAATGCAGTTATTGTCCAGAAGCTTGTGCAGAGCGAGAAGTCTGCAATGGTATATTCTGTAAATCCCGCTTCATGCGAGGACGAGATTGTGATTGAAGCAGTCAAGGGCTTTGCAAAAGGACTTGAAGAATTCATCCCAAGCACATATGTTGTTGCAAAACAGAATGATGACATCAAGAGCAAGGATGAAAAGACACAGAGATTTGCATATTTCTGTGTTGAGAAAGGAAGGCTCACTGTCAACGAGCTTCCTGATATTGTTATTTCAAAGCCTGCGCTTGAAAACAACGAGATATGGAAGATAGCCAATATTGCAAAAGAAATTGAAGCAACATTCGGGCGGCCTGTGAAGATTGAATTTGCAGTTGAGCCGGGAAACAATGTTTTTGTTATGGACTCATGCCCATTGGATGTTAATGTAAAACCTAAGGAGGAAGAAATGTACGAAGAAGACGAAACAGAAGAAGCTGTTGAAGACCAGGAAGAAACAACAGAACTTTCTGAAGAGGAATACGACGGAACAGACTCTGAAGAGACAGAAGAAACTGAAGAAGAATCAGATGAAGAGACAGAAGCAGAGCCTGAGGAAGAGGTTGAAGAGCAAACAGATGACTCTGAGACTGAAGAAGAAGTTGAAGAAGAGCCTCAGGAAGAAGAGACAACAGAAGAGGAGACAGAAGAAGAGCCTCAAGAAGAGGAAACATCAGAAGAAACTGAAGATGTTTCTGAAGATGCAGAAGAGACAGAGGAAACAGAAGAAGCAGAGGATGAAGCGTCTGAAGAGCCTGAGGAAGAAGCCGAAGAGCAGGCAGATGAATCTGAAACTGAAGAAGCTGAAGAAGAGCCTCAGGAAGAGGAAGCATCAGAAGAAGAGACTGAAGAAGTCGAAGAAGAAGCCTCAGAAGAAAGTGAAGAAGTTTCTGAAGAAGCATCTGAATCATCAGATGATGAAGACCTGGAAAGAGACTACGAGTCAAGGCTGAACGAGCTTTTTGACGAGTACAGCCAGAGAATCAACAGCATTCTGGAAGAATTCAAGGAAGAAGCATTGAATATTGTTAAGCGGTAGGCGCTTTTATTTTTTATTTACATGCCTGCCGCTAAACTAGCTTCTAGAATCATTTCTTAAGCTTTTTGTAGCCTACCCAAATAAGTACAGCAAGTATAACTCCAAGAACTATAACTCTCCAGTTATTCTGCATGTCCATCCAGTACCTTATTACACCATAGATTATTGTAAGGACTGCGCCAGCCATCAAGCCTGTGCTGACTGACTCAAGCTTAAGGTAAACAGAAACAAGAAGCACAGCCAAACCTACAATAGATGTAATTATGAAAAGTATCCTGTTGTAGACTTCCTGCGCATCTTCATACTCAATAGAGCAAAGATCGCACTCATAAACAGGGCAGTTTTTGTCATCATAGGCAATTGTTTTCACAAAGCCCTCGCACTCTATATCCAATGTAATATTCCTTGTGCAGTTATAGGACTTGTCAATTATCATAGGCTCTGCATAATACCTGTCTGACTGCCCGCAATAGTCGTCCCATTCAGGTGTTGGATAGAAAGCTTCTATTGCAAAGCCAACAAAAAGAACAAATACTATTGCAATTGCAATCGACAATAGCTTCTCTTTTATGTTCATGCAGTTATTCAGCAGTTTTTAGTATATAAATCTTGGCAATTGTTGCGTAAAGAAAATATTTATAAACCATTTCTCTTTCACAATCCAAATCATGGAAAGGGGGCGGCCTGTAGCATCACAAATAAGACAGAACATAATTGAAATTCTTTTTTTTATGAACAAAGGCTACGGCTATGACATATACAAGACATACAGGAGCCTTTTCCCAAAAGTAACATTAAGGTCAATCTATTACCACCTCAAGAAAGGAGAGCAGCTCGGCGAGTTCAAGGTCCACAAGATACAGAAAGAGGAGGGCGATTACAGCTGGGGCAATAGTGTTGAAAAAATTTATTACACATTGGGCCCTAATGCAAATCCTCAGGCAATAAAAAAAGTGGGCGACTTTATATCAAAAAACTGACCATCTAATCCTTAAGCTTCTTGAAGAATCCTATCAATGCAAATATTTCCCTTTTGGTAAGCATTGCTTTTCCTATTGCCCTTTTCCACACCAGTTTCTGTGTCTGCTTTTTCTCAGCTGTCCTGAACTTCAGCTCGTCAAGAATATCGTTAATCTTTGAAAGAAGTATTTTTTTCTCTTTTTCAGAGGCACAGGCAATGTGCTCGCCTGTTTTCTTCTCTGGACTTTGCTTGAAAATCTCGTAAAGCACAACTGCAACAGAATGGCTCAAGTTCATTGCCCTGTATTTCAATGAAGTTGGGATTGTGACAACAAAATCACACGCATCTATCTCATTGTTGTAGAGGCCGTCTCCTTCCCTTCCAAAAACAACTGCAACTTTTTTGCTGAACTTGCTGAGCTTTTTTGCAAAAGCCTCGGGGCTTAGAGGGCTTCTCTGTATATTATAGTCTGTGCCCATCAATGATGTTGTGCCTGCAATGTAATCTGCACCAACATCTGATATGCTGCTCACAATTTTTGCATTCTTGAGAATTTTGTATGCATGCTTGCTTCTCACAAGCCCTTCAATGTCATCTTTGTCGCATTTAGGGTTGACAAGAACAAGCTCGCTGGCTCCAAAATTAGCCATCACTCGCGCAATTGCGCCAAGATTTCCTGGATTGCTTGGCTCCACCAATACAACTTTTAATTGAACCATTTTAAAGCATAAGGAAGCAGAAGCGAGCCTATAACGAGCAGTGAGACTATTGCGTTGACAAGAAGCCAGTATGCTTTTGCCTTTTTAATGTTCTTGAACAATCTTTCAAACAGCACCTGGATCATTCTTGAGCCGTCTGTTATGAACAAAGGCATAAGATTGACAAGGGCAACAATCATGTTCAGCAATGCAACAAGCCTGAAAAGCGAAAGCAGCCAGTCAAATGCAGCGCCAAACGCATTGTTTTCCCATTTGACCTCGTCCTTGAATCCGAAAACACCAAGATATCCTTTTTCACCATTATCTGGGTCAGCTGCTGCAACAAGAGTGTATGATGTCCCGTTTGCAAGATGGAACACAACTTCATCTCCCGGCTTTAGCCCTGACAATGATTTTGTAAAATCAGATGAAGTCAATGTGCTTATGTTGTTTACTCCTGAGACAGTAACCCGTCCTTCAAGAAGTTTGCCTGCAGGATAATTATCATTTATTGACTCCATTGAAACGCCAACAGGCTCTGAATACATCGCCCTAACAGGGTTCATTGCAAAAGTGATAACAAGTATAAGCACAAGATAAACAAGAAGGTTTGATATAGAGCCTGCTGATAATATTGAATACTGCACAACATCGCTTTCCTTTCTCATCTTTTCTTCGTCAGGCTCAACAAAAAATGCAGGGAATATAGGCACAATAAATGAAAGGAAGCCGAATCCTGTATTTTTTATATTGACTTTGTTTGCAATCGCAACAACACCGTGCGCAAACTCGTGCACAGTTGCAATGACAAATATTGCAATTATCCATGCAGGGAATGAAACTATGCCCTCTCCCGGAATATTTACTCCAGGAACAAGCAAAGGAAATACTGGCTTGAAAAGGTATTTTATCAGGAGGTAATAGCTTGCGCCTATATTATACACGGCAACAGCCATGTAGAAAAATCCAAGGCCTATTGCAATAAGGCCGAAGAACCTGAAAAACTCGCTGTACTTTGAGCCCCATTTGTTTATGAGCTTAAGCCCAAGCTTTGTCCTGTAAAGTATAAGGTAAAAAAAAGGATAAGCTATCTTTTGTATTTGTATGCGCATCCTTTTGAAATAAAGGAAGACTGCAATAAATAAAACAAAAATTGCAAAAGAAATAAGGTTAACGTTCATTTTTTACGCTTAACTCTAAGCTTCTTGCTTGCGCATTTTCTGCATGCAGCCTTGCCTGCAAGAACTTTAAGTACATCTACCCTTCTCTTTGTCTTGCACACCTTGCAGACAAATACATTTTTGAACTTCCTGTTCATTGCTTCAGGGAATTTTACCATTTTGCGTCGTCTCTATTTTCTATATTTACGGCTTAATCTGCTTCATTACCTTTGTCCCTAAAATGACCCAGTAAAGTATCTCAACGCCCTCTGTTATCTGGCCCTTGAGCTCTTCAGGTATCTTAAGGTCAAAAGTCTCGTATGATTCTGAATCCATCACATTTGCATTATCGTCCTGAACTGAAAGCACCTGTGCATTCCTCTTGTCAATTATTGGAACCTCAACATCGTGGCCAGGCGAAACAATCTCCCTTTTTTTCTCATCCAAAAGGCCTACTGCCTGCACCCTGTATTTTGCGTGCCCGTGCTTTCCCGGCCTGCTGACCTGGATTGAAACAACCTTGCATGCTGCTCCGTCAATTACAATTGAATCTCCTTTCTTCAAGCTTCCTACTGGCTTAAGTGTAGTATCTCCTGCCATTTAATCACCCCATCTCTCTTGCAGCCAGCTTAATGTCGGCTGCCTTGACTGTCTTTCTGCCTGCGTGGTTTGCAAGCCTTGTTGCTTTTTCTGCAATCTTGTGCCCTACATCCTCAAGCACAACCTTAAGCGCTTCCTGTGCATCTTCTGCCACCCTGTCAGCGCCTGCTTTTCTCAAAACCTTTTCCATTGCAGCAAGCGGCAACAATTTATCAGTCATTTTAAATCCCCTCAATGCTGGAAAATTTAGTCTATTTAAAAATGCTTCGGTTTTTCGAAACAAGAATATTTATAAACAAGCGAAGCCTCTTTTTTTAAATGAAGCACACATTTGAGATAGTAATTACATTATTGCTGCTTTTTTTCCTATCGCAGGTTGTTGGATTATACATTATTTATGAGAATGTTGACACCGAGCAGACGCTTTCAACAGGGGAGATTGTATGGAAGCCTCTTGTCTTTGGCGAAAGGCCCGAGGTTGAGGCAAACTTCAGCTATGTCCCTATTGTAATCGCAATAGCAGTGGGAACTATTTTTGCACTGCTCCTTGTAAAGTTCGGATGGTATTTCATATGGCGGCTGTGGTTTTTTCTTGCAATATGGTACGCAGTGTCAATCGCAGTATTCCCTTTTGTCACATATTCAATAATTGCAGTAATGCTTGGGCTGACTCTTGCTCTTTACAAGCTTTACGGCAAAAGCATAATCCTTAAAAATTTTGCAGAGATATTCATTTATGCAGGCATTGCAGTCATACTTGTGCCTGTCCTAAACATACTTTCTGCATCAATACTTCTTGTTCTCATATCAATATATGATGCATGGGCTGTATGGAAATCAGGCCACATGATTGTTCTTGCAAAGGCGCAGTCAAAGCTTAAGGTGTTTGCAGGACTGCAGATTCCTTACCAGATGACAGAAAAAGTTTCAGTCTCGCAAAAGCCTGTTGCAAAAAAATTAAAGCCAGAGCCATTGCCGCACAAAAAAATGAAAATAAAGATAACGAACAAGCTTGCAATTCTTGGCGGCGGCGACATTGCATTCTCGCTGTTGTTTGCAGGAGCAATAATGAAAGACTTTGGGTTTCACAAAGCGCTTGTTATACCTGTATTTACAACGCTTGCATTATTTGCGCTGCTCAGCCTTGGAAAAAAGAACAAGTTTTATCCTGCAATGCCGTTCCTGACAACAGGATGCTTTTTGGGATATTTTGTTGTGCTAATTCTGTAAGTTTTCAACATAAGTGTCAAGGCCTTCTATATGTGTAAGCTTTGTATTCTCAATAAGAAAGTCCCTGAACTCATCGTCAACCTTTACGCCAAGCTTTTGCAGCATGTGCTTTATCCTTGTGTAAAGCTCTTTTCCCTTTGCATCAAAATCAGTGAGCACAACGCATTCCTTTGCCATTGATGCTATCTGCTCAACTGCAGAATAAAGCGCTTTTTTGAGGACATAAACATTTTTTATGCCAAACTCGGCAAGTGCATTTTTGTCTTTCTCGCCCTCAACAACAACAAGCTTCTTTGAATTTTTCAGCCTGTCTATCTGGTTCAGCAGTTCACCAAAGTCCTCATCCATGCATATTAAAAGAAAGTCCCGCTATTTAAATATATATACAAAAAATTAATATACTGAAATATCCATATCAGAGTAAAATGGAAGAATTCCAGCTGTACAGGGAAAAGGCTGCGAAAAACATCAAGGTTGCAGAGCACACCCTGGCATTTACATATCCTGTTGTGCAGGACACAAGGCTTCTTCTTGGAGTTGCAGAAAACCTTTACCTTGCGCTGCAGAATGCAATGTATTCCATTGTTGCATATGAAAGGCTCTTCAGGAGGCTGCCGCAGCACCCTGATGATTTTGAAATAAAGTATAGGCTGTTTGCGCAAAAAATTGCTCCAAGGTATAACATAAAAAATGAGCATGTGCAGCTCATACAGCGCATGCACAGCATAATAACAAATCACAGGCAGAGCCCTGTTGAGTTTTCAAGAAAAGACAAGTTTGTCATATGCTCAGAGGGCTTTAAGGTCCAGACACTGAGCATAAAGGACCTCCAGAATTTCATAATAACTACCAACGAGTTCTTCAATGAAGTGAACAGCATTACAGCAAAGCACGAGAAGCTTTTCAGCAGAAGGTAACGAAAGATTTATAACAAACTGAAAAAATATTAACAACATGACAAAATTTATTGCAGTTGATTCTGGGAAAGGCGGTACAGGAAAAACAACTACTGTCCTGAACCTTGCGACAGCTCTCGGCCAGTTCGGAAGGGATGTTCTTGCAGTTGACTGCAGCCTTAACTCGCCGCACCTTGCATTGTTTCTGGGCGCTGCAAATGTTGACTCAACAATACATGATGTTCTTAAAGGAAGAAAAAGGATAAGGGACAGCGCATACATACACGCATCAGGCGTAAGGATTGTCCCCGGCTCAATATCGCCTGAAAAGCAGGCAGGTGTTTTTGCTGAAGGCATAGGAAACCATATCAGGCAGCTTTCAGGCGCAAGCGAGGTCGTGCTTCTTGACCTTGGCAACAACAGCCAGGAAAACAGCGAGGTACTGAAAGTTGCAGACGAGCTTTTGATTGTTACAAACCCGGACATCGTTTCAGTTACAGAATCACTTAAGACAATAAAAAAATCAGAGGAGCTTGGAGTGACTGTTGTGGGCGTTGTGCTCAACAAGGTAAAGGATGTTGAAGGAGAGATGTCTATTGAAAGCGTCCAGGCGCTGCTTGACAAGCCTGTGATTGCAGTTATCCCTGATGACAAGAGCATTACAGAGTCAGTGCACCTAAAGCATCCTGTTGTTTATTCGCATCCAAAGAGCAAGTCATCTGAAAGCTTCAAGGTGCTTGCAGGAAAATTGATTGGGGATGAATATTCAAGATTATAATCAATAATGGCAAGAAAACCATTAAGCGAAAGCCTGCTTGATAAAGGCTGGAAAAAAGAGGAAGTTGAAGAGGCGATGTCTACTCTATATTCTAAAGAGCCTCAAAAAGAGATTACGCACAAGAGCATGAGCAGGATTCTTTACTGGTCAACGCTTATTGTTGCAATAATCGGCAACTTTATTGTCAGCCTTGTGCTTGTGCCTTTTTTGCTTGTGCTTTCAAGCCTGACGCTTTATTTTATAATCTTTGTAATAGGCGTAAGTTTTGGCTCATTGTTCAATTTATTGATAAGGGACATTGAATACATTGACCCGAGTCACCATGTGATTGCAGGAGTATTCCTTCCTGCAATAGCAATTGTCACAATTATTGCAGTTGTGAATTTTGCAAACCAGTTCAATGTAGTGCTTCATGTCAGCCCTTTCCACCAGAACCCTATAATTGTATCTACAACATATGTGATTGCATTTCTTCTGCCTTATGTCATTGACCAGGGGTTTTTAAAAATACGAAAAAAGTAGTTTTTACTGCGAAATTACAGTAAGGTTTATAAATGGGTCAAAATTTTCTCGTTTAGCGAGTGGGGTAAGCTAAACATCCAACTCAATTGGACGCGCAAAGACGCTGGCCAAAAATTGCCAGTTTAGCAAGGTCAATATGGCGGAAGAACTAAGATTAATTGTAAGAGTCGCAAACGTAGATTTGGACGGTAACAAGCCAATAGGCTATTCACTTAAAAAAATCAAAGGCATTTCTTTTTCTTTTGCAAGCGCAGTTTGCATCCAGGCAAATGTTGAGAGGACAAAAAAAACAGGCTATCTTACTGATGAAGAGGTTAAGAGGCTTAATGATGCTATTGCAAACCCTGCAAAAAACAAAATACCATTATGGATGCTCAACAGAAGACTGGACTACGAGACAGGCGAGAACAAGCACCTGCTTGCAGCAGACCTTGAGTTCACAAAAAGCAATGACATAAGAAGGTACAAGAAAATCAAGTCAAGGCGCGGAATGAGGCATGCAGCCGGTCTGCCTGTAAGAGGCCAGAAGACAAAAGCACATTTCAGGACAGGAGCAACTCTTGGCGTCAGCAGGGCCAAGGGCTCAAAAACAGGTAAATAAACATGGGACAGCCTAGAAAACAAAGAGCAAAGTATGAAGGGCCAAGGCATCCTTGGCAGAGGGCAAGGCTAGATGAGGAAAGGATAATCAGGCAGTCCTATGGCACAAAGAACAAAAAAGAGATATGGAAAATGCAGGCTCTTATCACAAAACTTCACGATATGGCTAAAATGGCAGGAAGCACAAGGGGCGAAACTGCTGAAATTGAGAGAAACAAGATTATTGAAAAATCAAGGAAGCTCGGCCTTTTGAAAGAAGGGCAGGGAATTGACGAGCTTCTCGGGCTTACACTTAAAGATGTCATGGAAAGAAGGCTGCAGACAATTGTGTTCAAGAAGGGCCTTGCACTGACAATAAAGCAGGCAAGGCAGATGATTACACACGAGCACATCATTGTCGACGGCAAAAAAATAACATCTCCTTCTTACCTTGTGACTGCAGCTGAAGAGCAGGCAATAAATTATTCTCATGATTCACCATTCGCGCATCCCGAGCATGCTGAAATTGTAAAGCAGGAAGAGAAAAAGAAAAAAACAAAGCCTCAGGAAGCTGCTGAAGAGGAGATTTTGAAGGCAAAGAAAAAGGAAAAGACAAAGAAGAAGCCAAAAAAAGCAGCCGTGGCAGATGATGAAGTTGAAGAAATTGCAGAAATAGAAGAAGCGCCTTCAGAAGAGGCAGAGGCTGAAGAGGAACAATGAGAGAAAGAACGCCGGGGCCAAGAAGAGGAATAAGAGGAATGGGCATGCAAAAGGACAGAGGCCCTATGAAATGGGGAGTTTGCCACATTTATTCAACATACAACAACACAATAATTCACGTTACTGACATCACAGGCACTGAAACAATATCGAAAGTTTCAGGTGGAATGGTTGTCAAGTCAGACAGGCTTGAGAGCTCGCCAACAGCGGCAATGGCTGCTGCAAAAAGGCTTGCAGGAGAGCTGAAAGACAAGGGAATGAACGCGCTTCATTTCAAGATAAAGGCAAAAGGAGGGCACAACGGCCCTGCAACTCCAGGACCTGGAGCGCAGGCGGCGATACGTGCATTGTCAAGAGAAGGCATAAGGATAGGTGTTATTGAAGAAGTTACTTCATTGCCTCACGACGGCTGCAGGAAAAAAGGCGGCAAAAGGGGCAGGAGAGTTTAAAATGACTGTTGAGACGCTTGAAAAGAAAGGTAACATATTGAAATTCTTGGTTAAAGGCAGCGAGACTCCTTTTATCAACACAATCAGGAGAATTATTTTGGATGAAGTCCCGACAATGGCAATAGACGATGTTGAATTCAAGAAGAATGACTCTATATTGTACGACGAGATGGTTGCGCACAGGCTTGGCCTGATCCCGCTTACAACTGACCTTAAAGGATACAACCTTCCTGAGAAATGCACATGCAAAGGCGAGGGCTGCGCAAAATGCCAGCTTGAGATGAGCCTTAGGACAGAAGCTTCAGGATTCATAACAGCAGGAAAAATAAAGACAAAAGACCCGAAGGTAAAGCCTGTTTATGAGAATATTCCAATAACAAAGCTTATTGACGGCCAGATGCTTGAGTTTGTTGCTCTTGCAAAACTTGGCAAAGGCAAAGCACATGCAAAATGGAGCCCTGGAATAGCTTCATTCCTGCAGAAGCCGAATGTAAATGTCAAGAAAGCTGATGCATGCATTGAAGGCGTAAAAAAATGCCCAAAGAATGTGTTTGAGATAAAAGACAATAAGGTAAAGGTTGTCAACCCAATGGACTGCCACCTTTGCAATGCCTGTGTTGACGCATGCGGAGCAGATGCAATATCTGTCGAGCCTTCAGCTGACGAATTCATATTCACAATAGAATCTTTTGGACAGCTAAAGCCAAAAGACATTTTAAAGCAGGCAACTGTCGAGCTTGATGAAAAGCTCGAGGAGTTTAAAGAACTGATAAACTCACAGGCACAATAATCGCATGATTGATGCGGGGGTGCCGGAGTGGTCAAACGGGCCAGCTTGAGGATGCAAGACATCAAAGGGCTGGTGCCTTAGTGGCTGCGCGGGTTCGAAAGCCCAGAAAGGGACGAAAGCCCCGTCTCCCGCATTACAATAAAAAACAAAAATGAAAAACGAGCAACTAACCAACCTTGTAAGCCAGATGAGGAAGCTGGGAATTGAGCAGAAGTCAGACTTCTGGAAAAAGCTCGCAACTGAGCTTGAGAAGCCTACGAGGATGAAAAGGGAAGTTAACACAAGAAAGATTGCAAAAGTTGTAAATGAAGGCGAGATTGCAGTTGTCCCTGGCAAAGTTCTTGGAAGCGACAAGGTCAAGAACGATATTGCAGCGTACCAGGCGTCTGCGTCTGCAAAATCAAACAACAAGATTATGACTCTTAACGAACTTATGAAAAAAGCGCCTAAAGGCGAGAAATGCAGGATAGTGTGCTAAAATGATAATTGATGCAACTGATTTGATTGTTGGAAGGCTTGCAACAAGAGTGGCAAAGGCAGCTTTGCTTGGCGAGCAGGTTGATGTTGTTAACTGCGAGCATGCTGTAATTTCAGGCAACCCAAAGCAGGTCTATGACAGGCTTAAGGAAAAAGCCACAATAGGCAGCCCGCACCACGGCCCTTATTACCCAAAAAAGGCAGACAGGTTTGTCAGAAGGGTTATAAGGAACATGCTTCCGCACAAGCAGTACAAGGGAGAAATCGCATTGAAAAGAATCAAATGCTATCTTGGCGTTCCTGAAGAATTTGAAGGAAAAAAACTGGAGACAATAAAAGAAGCAAACTACAGCAAGCTGCCTACAAGAAAGGCAGTAAAAGTTGGGGAAGTGCTTAAACTTTTGAAATAAAATGGCTGCAAAAGAAAAAATAGTATTGGCATCTGGAAAAAGAAAGTCAGCAATTGCAAGAGCAAGCATAAGGGCTGGCACAGGAAACGTAAGGATAAACAAAGTTCCGATTGAAAATTTCAGCAACGAGCAGTGCAGGATGAGGATAATGGAGCCTATGATGCTCGCCGGCAGCCTGGGGGGCCAGGTTGACGTTGACATTAGAGTTAATGGCGGCGGAGAGAACGGCCAGGCAGATGCTGCAAGGGTTGCGATTTCAAATGCATTGATCGAGTTCAGCAAAGACAAGAAGCTTGAGCAGGCATTCATCAGCTACGACAGGCAGCTTCTAGTTGCAGATGTCAGAAGAAAGGAGACAAGGAAGCCTAACGATTCAAAAGCTAGGGCTAAGAGACAAAAATCATACAGGTGAGAATAAAATGATAATACCAGTTAGATGCCAATCATGCGGAAGGCCAATTGCACATTTATGGGACGAGTTCAAGGAAAGGACAGAAAAGAAAGGCGAGGACAAAAAGAAAGTCCTTGACGAGCTTGAGCTTGAAAAATACTGCTGCAGGGCGGCATTCCTCGGCCAGAAAGACCTTATTGATGTTGCTTCAAAGTTCAAGAAGTGGTAAAAACTTCTTTTTCTTATTTTCTTAATTATTAAACACAAAACTTTTTAAACTTACAGAATTCCTCCTCGATTATGGCTATTGACATCAATCTGAAAGAAATAGAAAAAAAGTGGCAGACAAGGTGGGAGCTGGACAAGGCATTTGAAGCCAATCCAGACAAAAGAAAAAAGTTCTTCCTTAATTTTCCCTATCCTTACATTAATGCTTACCAGCACATAGGCCATCTGTTTACTTTGATGCGTGTTGAGGCTTTTGCAAGATACAAAAGGCACAGGGGGTTTAATGTCCTTTTCCCGCAGGGATGGCATGCAACAGGAAGCCCTATTGTCAATGCTGCAAAAAGAGTAAAGGACAGGGAAGAAAAGCAGATCAAGATTATGAAAGACATGGGCTTTTCACATGAATACATAAAAAAATTTGAAAAGCCTGAGTATTGGTTTGAGTTCTTTATACCAGAGTTCACGCACGATTACAAAAGAATGGGCATGAGTATTGACTGGAGAAGAAGCTTCCACACAACATCATTGAACCCGCATTACGACAGGTTCATTCAATGGCAGTTCAGGAAATTAAAAGAGCTCGGTTATGTCATAAAAGGAAAATTTCCTGTTGTGTGGGACCCAAAGCAGCAATGCGCAGTTGGAGACCATGACAGGGTTGAAGGCGAAGGTGAAGTTCCTCAGGAATTCTGCTTGTTTAAGTTCAGGCTTGACGATGGAAACATGATTATAACAGCAACATTAAGGCCTGACACTGTAATGGGCATCACAAATGTTTATGTTAACCCAAAAGAGAAATATTCTGTAGTTGATGTCAAAGGAGAAAAATGGATTATAGGCAAGCCTATGATACAAAAGCTCAGGATGCAGGACTTTAATGTAAAAGAGATTGGCGAAGTTGAAGGAAAATCACTTGTCGGCCAGACAGTTGAGACATACTCTGGGCAAAAGGTTCCTGTATTTCCTGCAACATTTCTTGACACGCATTATGGAACTGGAATGGTGCATTCAGTCCCTTCAGATTCAGCAGATGACCTTATTGCATTAAGGGACTTGCAGAAAGACGAGTCTGCAATAAAGAAATACGGGCTTGACGCAGATATGGTAAAGGCAGTTAAG
>JAHWHF010000091.1 GCA_019323415.1 Candidatus Woesearchaeota archaeon
AGCGCCCCTGTGTGCAATAACAATTGTCATTTTATTTTCCTTAGAATTTTGGCATGCAGAATTTTGTTTGCTGCAGCAACTTCCTTGCAGTCAATTTCCCATTTTTTGTTTTTGAAATCAGTGACCTTTCCTCCAGCCTCCTCAACCATAAGCACTCCAGCCCCGACATCCCAATTTGTTGTGTTGCCTGTAACATAAGCATTTAGCCTTCCGCATGCAACATAGCACAATGCAAGTGATGCAGCTCCAAGAAGCCTTTCCCCTCTTACAGAATCAACAATGTTTGCCATCTTGATAAGCGTCTTTTTCCTGTTGACATGGCCTGAGTCTGCGCCCAAAAGTATTTTTCCCATGCTTGCCTCTTTGCATACGCTTATTTTCCTGCCGTTAACTTTTGCCCCTTTGCCTTTTTCAGCAATAAACATCTCATTCCTCAAAGGGTCATAAGTCACACCAAGGACAAGCTCTCCTTTGAATGCAAGGCAAACTGTTGTGCCCCAGAACGGAAGGCCTGCGCTGTAGTTGCCTGTGCCGTCCAGCGGGTCAATATACCAAGTATAGTCTGACTTGTTGTTTATTTTTTTTGATTCCTCAGAAACAATATTGTGCGATGGGAATTTTTTCTTCAGTATTTTCATATATACTTTTTCAGCATCCTTGTCAGCCTTTGTAACTACATCTGTCTTTCCTTTGCTTTTTACCCAGAAATTCTTTCCAAACTGCCTTTTCAGCGCATTGCCTGCTGCAACTGCAGCCTGGACTGCCTCTCTTTTCATAAAATAAAAAAATTCCATCTATTATATAAACATTTAGAATTCTTCAGGTATAAGGTTGGCTATCACGTCTTCCGCTTCCTTGAATTTCGCAATAACCTTTGGACAGTACTGTGTGCCGGACTTTGATACAATGTCCTCAAATGCAACCCTGTGTGAATGCCTTCTTTCCCAGGGCGACCTGTACTCGTTGTGGCACCTCATCTCAACATATGACTGCGCAACCAAAAGTATTCTTGAGCCAATTGGAATGTCCTCGCCAAAAAGTTCACAGGGATAGCCGTGGTCTGTTGGGGTGTATGTCTCGTGCGAGAAGTCAATCATCTTGTATATTCTTTGAAGCCTGTCAACTGCAAAGCCGTTGACCATGCATTCCAAATCATTCTGAAGAAGCCTTCTGCTCGCATGTGCATGCAGCCTTATCAAAGCCCTGTCTTCATCCCTTAATTCTGCTTTTGGCTTGTTGACAAACTCGTCATCCCACATCCTCTGCGCATTGTTGCAGAACAATGCTGCAAACGCGATATCCTCAATATGGCTTGCGCTTAAGCCAAGCTTTTCAGCAAGAATGTATGAAATTTTGGAAACAATCTCCTGGTGCCTTGCCTTGTGCTCATAATATCGATTATAAGAATCATAGAGAGTCCTTTCTTTAAGCCTTTTGGCTATTTCCTCTAAGTTAGCCATGTTTAGCTGCCTGTTTCTTTTTTCGCTAGAAATCACTTGGAAAGTTGCTTGACCTGTGGTTTCTGATCACTATCCCCTTCCTTGCCTATAATATAGGCATATATATTATATAAACATTTCTGCAAATCAGAATAGAATAGTGGACTCGCCGGGACTTCCGCTTAAGTGTCGAACCCGGAATCTCACCCTAGCCAAGGGCGTATCCTGCCATTGAACGACGAGCCCATGGCTTTTGCTATTTTGAATTTCTATTTAAACTTAATCAGAATCAATTTACTTTGTCATCAATTGTTGCTGCTTTTCTCTTTTTTATTACGCCAGCATGCAAGCCCAATATCGGACCAGGCTTTGCTTTTGCACCCAATTGCCTTAGCCTTCTCTGATGCTCTTCAAATTCTTTCTTTGTTCTAAAGAAAAATCTTAAGTCAACATATTTTTCAAGAAACTTTGCATGTGTTTCTCTATATTCTTGTACAGCTGAAAGCATGTTTGCTATTGTGACTTCCATTATTATTCTTGATGTGTCTGATTTGAAATCAGCTAATCTGTCTGGAACAACTGCCAGGCCTGCATCACATATTTCTCTTGGTATCTTTCCTCTTGGATCGTTCCATGCATAAGGCACACCATAAGCAAGGTTTTTGAATTTTCCAAACCATTTGCCTGTTCCATCATGCATTTCAAAGACAGGTGATGGAGTTACATAGAAATTAAACAT
>JAHWHF010000092.1 GCA_019323415.1 Candidatus Woesearchaeota archaeon
CGCTTTTCTTTGCAAGGTTTGTCAGCCCGTCTGTCGCCATAAGGATATACTCGGCAGGTGATGCTCCCAAGGTAATCCTTTTAACATTCACTTTCAGCTCTTTCATTACCCCAAGATAATTCTTGAGCTCTGTTTTCATTGGGTGGACAAATGCCTTTTCTTCATCAATCATGCCTTCTCTAAGCAGCTCTCCAACGGTTGTCTCATCTTCTGTTTCTTTTTCCAGGCCATTTGCCTTTGAATAGGTATAAACAGAGCTATCGCCGACATGTGCGACATATATGGAATCATTAACTAGCATAACCAGGTCAAGAGTTGCTCCAACATCCAAAAGGGCGCTGTCTGTTTTTCCTTTCAGGATTATGCCTGCATGTGTGTCTTTTATTAAATCTGAAATTTCAGTTTCAATCTCTTCAGGCGATTTTTTTTTCAAGCCACCATATCTTCTTTCTAATTTTTCTTTTAGGAGATTGATTGCAGCATGGCTTGCTTTTCTTCCTGAATTCAGACCCCCTAACCCGTCAGAAACCATGCAATAGCTTTCTGATGCAAAATAATGGTCCTGGTTTGCCTCATCCTCCATTCCTAATTTCGGTTCACTTTTTTCTGCAATCACCTGCATGCTGTACTTCATTTTCTATACCTCCCTTGTAATATGATGTGGCTTTTCATAAGATTTGAACTTCCAACTTCGAATTCGTCTATAAATTTAAGATTCTCTGGGTCGTATATTTTTAAGAAGAACCCGTCTCCCCTGCCAACAGAAACAACAAGATAGTTTTTTGACTTTTTTAGGCCATACAGATATTCGTTGCTCTTGAGGGTCAGCTCTTTGACTTCTTTTACATTTTCAGAACTTTTTCCATTTTCATTAGTTTTTTCAAGCTTGATTTTTGATTTGTATTTGTCCCCTGTTATTCGGATTCGGCCTTCAGCAGTTTCCCATGATTCTTCCAAATTAGGAGCAGTTTGTTCTGCATCTGGCCTTGGCTCTGAGGGCTTTAGGTCGGAGTTTAGTGCGCAACTGCCTACGCTGTATTCTGCAATAATCTCCCCTTCGCATGAAAATATTTTTGACAAGCCATCTAATTGTACTTTTCTTGTGTGTTTAAGAATTCCGTTCTCTACATTATCTGACCTTATTTCAAACTCCTTTATGCTTCCATCGATGCCCATGCAGTACAAGTTTCCAGCATTTACATATGTGTCATAATCTGTATGGTTGAGCTTAAAGCTCTTTATTGAGCCATCTGGCTCATGATATCCTCCTTCAATATTCCCTATTGCATCAAAAAGCTTCTGCTGGAAAACATAAATCTGTGCGAGATCAAGCGCACTTTTCGGCAGTTGCCCCCCATCTTCAGGCTCTATTTTTGCACATATCTCCTGGCCTTCTGAAGCCTTTACTGAAGTTCTTCCTTCTTTTTTATCAAAATCATATCTTAGTATGACAAATCCTTCCTTGTCAACTGCCTCGCCTTTTTCGTCTTCATATCCTTCGTCCTTTAGCTGCTTCTTTACAGCAGCCTTAAATTCAGGTATTTCTGAAAGCTTTACATTTATCGAGTTGCCTGCGTTTTCTGTCCTTAGCTCTGCAATCTCATCAATTGTTAGGTTGGTTGCTTTTCCTGCAATCTTTGCAATGCTTTTGCCAAGAAGCCTCATGGTATCTGGATAATTCTCAAGCAAAAATTTAATTTTATCTGAATATCTGTTGATTTCTTCTTCAGCTTTTTTGAACATTTCCAGCTGGTCTGTTGTATATGATGCATTCAATTGGAACCTAATTTTTCCTGCAACATAAAGAAAGCTATGCTCGCCTTGTATCTCTTTGCTCACTGGAACCTTAAGATTAAGGCTTTTCAGCATTCTTCGCATAATTGAGTCAAGCCTCATGCCCTCATATTTTGCAACATTGATAACCCTGTCCTTGAATTTTTTACCTGCAAAGCTTGCGATGATCTTTCCAACATATTCAGTATGGTTGCTCATGTTGAGAATAATGCCGTTCTGGTTTTGTGAAAGTGCTTTTCCAAGCCTTAATGCTGGAATAATTGCAGCAGGAAAAAACCTGATGGCCCTGTAATGCACTCTTTCATCATCCATGTTTCTGATGGCCCTGTAAATCCTGAATTCATATGATTTTTCAGGATTTTCCTCAAGTCTTTTTTCCAATTCATCGTTTGCTTCTTTAATTCCTGGAGTTTCATCAGACTTATGCTTCTGGTTATATTCTTGAAGTGCCGTGCCTGAAATTTTATTGAAGTCATTTCCGGGAAGGGGCATAATCCTGCCTTTCGAATATCTTGACCATGCATACAGTAGCCTTGCAGATATTTGGTCCAAGTCATTTTGCATAAGACCAGATTTGTCAAAGCCTTCTTTTTCAGCTTCTTGGATGAGTGTGCTAAAAGTTGAGCAGAACTGGGCCCTAACCTTTTTTTCTAGTTCTTCTTCATCGAGCTTCATAAGCCATGCAAGATGGCTTTTCATGCCCTGAAGAACTTTTTTCTGCGCCTCTAAGATCTCATAAGCCCTTTTATCGTCAAGCAGTTCGAATGAGGCATCAGTCATGCTTCCCAATGCCGTTACAATAACATCAGAATCCCTAAGCTCGCCTTCTTTGGCTAGTGACTTGTAAAATGCAGCGTACTCAATAGCTCTTTTTGCATCTTCTCTTGAATGTGATTTCCATTTTTCATATAGCCTTTGAGATACTTCCTCAAGCCCGTCTTTATTGTAATCAACATATACGCCTTCCTTATAATCTGGGCTGTTTGGGTCAAGCTCATGAACTATGCCTTTTGATTTTTCTGCATCCCTGTCAGCTAAGACAACTGTGCCTACATTAGAATTCTCATAGATATATTCAGCAGCAGCTTTGCCTGCATTACCAAGTCCAATAACTGCAACTTTGATTTTTGGGTTCTTTGCCATGGATGCACCTAGGTAGCACTATCACGCTCTAAATGTCCAAATACCCCTTTTATGGTCAATAAATGGTTTTATACTATATAAAGCTTTCTAATTTGTCACCACTAATTAGTTATAATCTTCTTTCAACCAGCACCCTCATGAATACTATCAAAAAGGGCGAAAACAATGCCCTTACTGCTAGGGGCAGAGAGGCAGCAGGCCCGAAGACAACAAATGCAATAGCAGCAGCTGCGCCTGTGTTCTTGAAGGTTGCAAAAAATGAATACAATGCAGCCTCATCAACATCTTTCTTCAGCTTAAGCACAATATAATAGACTATTATGCCAAGCACAAAGCTCAATACAAACATTATAACAAATAATGGGATAAGGCTCACGAAATCTCCCACAATCCTGCTGTAATTTGTGCCAATTATGATGTAAAATAGCATTGCAAAAAGCACATTCGCAGCATATTTGTTGTATTTGAAGATTTTCCATTCAAGATTAACAATAAACCTTGACAGTATGAAAGGCACAACTATCAAAAGGAATATTGTCCTGAACAGGAACCACATATCCACTCCTGCTCCTGATAATAAATATATCAGGAGAGGAGTGTAGATTACGGCAGAGCCATATGCTA
>JAHWHF010000093.1 GCA_019323415.1 Candidatus Woesearchaeota archaeon
AGATACCCAATATTTTTGCAAAGCTTCTTTACGGCTCAAAATTCCATACATTAAAGCAGGCAAGGGGCCAGCAGGGAATTGGAATAAGCGCTGCAGCATTGTACGGCCAGCTTACAACAGGAAGGCCCATCCAGATTGTCTCAAGGATTTCACCAAAAAAGCCGGCGCACCATTACCATCTTCACATCAATACACAGAAAAACAAGCCGGAGATTCTTGTTGACGAGGAGATTGAGGCAAAGTTTGAGCAGGGAACAAGAGTGCAGCTTGACATTGAGGCAACATACCTTAAAGGAGACCAGTCAGTTGACACATACCTTAAGGAAACTGCAATCACAAACCCTCATGCTACTATAATATACACAAACCCAAAAGCAGAGCAGATAATTTTTGCAAGGGCAACAAACCAGCTTCCAAAAGAGCCAAAAGAAATCAAGCCCCATCCTTACGGAATTGAAGTAGGAATTCTTATGAAAATGCTGAAGGACACTGAAAGCAGGACGCTTCAGGCTTTTCTTACAGGTGAATTTTCAAGAGTTGGCCCTGGAACTGCAAAAGACATCTGCCAGCATGCAAACCTTCTTCCAAACATGAAGCCAAAGCAGCTTTCTGTCCAGCAGATAGAGGATTTGTACAAAGGCATACAGGCAACAAAAATCATTGCACCTCCTACAGACTGCATTGTTCCTATAGGCGATATCCAGCTTGAAAAGGGCCTTAAGAAAGAAGTTGATGCTGAGTTTTATGCAGCTGCAACAAGAAGCCCATCTGTTTACAGGGGAAACCCTTTCATTATAGAGGCTGCGCTTGCATACGGCGGAGCTCAGCCGGCTGACCAGCCAATCAGGCTCATGAGGTTTGCAAACAGGGTTCCTTTGCTTTACCAGCAGGGCTCTGGTGCAATATTCAAGGCAGTTGTCCAGACAAACTGGAGAAGCTACGGCTTGTCGCAGAGCACAGGTGCTTTGCCAATAGGCCCATTGACGCTTGTTGTACATCTTGTTTCAGTATGGCCGCCTTTCACATCAGAGGCAAAAGAGGCAATTGCGCATTATCCTGAAATAATAAAGGAAATCAAGCTTGCTGTCCAGGAAGTTGGAAGAAAGCTTTCAATTTATGTTCACAAGAAAAGAAGAGTTGCGGCTGAATCAAAGAAAAGAAGCTATATTGAGAGATACATACCTTATGTTGCAGATGCATTGAAAGAGCTTCTTGGACTGAAAAAGACAGAAGAGCTTGAAGTTGAGAAAAAATTAAAAGACATACTTGAGAAGCACAGGGGCAAGCTTGAGAAGGTTGAGATGGAGAACCTTGAGTATGACAAGGACTTTGCAGACATAGGCAAGGAAGATGAAGAGGGCGGAGAGGAAAATGACAAAGAAGAGCAGGAATGAAGGCGAAGTTGTAAAAAAGATTACAGGCCTTGCTGGAGATATTTACAACGATATCAAAAAAAAGAAGCAGCCTGTTCTTGAAACGCCTATCAGAAGCCTTTCAAATGTAAAGTACGACGAGAAAGAGGGATATTTTGAGCTTCTCGGCCAGATGAAGTCAAGGACATTGACAGCTGCTTCTGTAAAGACATTTGCACAGACATTAAAGATGATGACATTGTCAAAGACACTTGTTGAGACAGATGATATTGCAACAAAAAGGGAGGCATATTATGTTTCAAAAAACTGGGGAGATGCTGGGTTCAAAGAGCAGCCAGAATCTGACACAGTTATGGACGATGTTGAAGCTGCGTTCATGGTTAACAGGGAGCAGCTTGGCTTTATTCCTGAGGAAAAAGGAGGGGATGTTGCAGGAAAGCTTAATGTCATTGACGTAGACCCGGAGACAGGAAAAGAAATTAAGATTGACTGCACAAAGTTCGGATCAGGCTCATACTCAATCCCAAGCTCTGTTGAGACAATCAAGTTTGAGACAAAAGCTGAATTTATTCTTGCAATAGAGACAGCAGGTATGCACCAGAGGCTTGTAAAGCACGCATACTGGAAAAAGGCAAACTGCATACTTATCTCAATGGGCGGAGTTCCTACAAGAGCGTGCAGAAGGTTTATCAGGAGATTGAGCGATGAGATGAAGCTTCCTGTATATGCGTTTACAGACGGAGACCCTTACGGATGG
>JAHWHF010000094.1 GCA_019323415.1 Candidatus Woesearchaeota archaeon
ATTCAGCATAAGAACTTCATTTGGTATTATTGGCTTAACAACAAGCGCATCTTTTGCTCCAACAACCCTTTCAAGAAGGTATGTCTTGAGCTTTAATGAATATAATGTCTGCGGCAAAGTGTCTGGCTTGCCAACATATGATCCGACAAGATTATCAGAAGCTGCAACATTTGGGTCAAGAGATGTCATAAGACCAACTGAGCCTCCTGGATTTACTTTGTCAACTGGCTTTCCGCCTGTGTGCAATGCAGTTATCTTTGTTTTTATCGGCTGGCAGACTATCTTGTTATGCTGCATAATCCTTCTTCCAGGCCTTATCTCTATTTCATCTCCTATCTTAAAGACTCCCTGCCTTAATGTTCCTCCAAGAATGCCTCCTGTTAGTTTGTCAGGTGTTGTGCCTGGCCTGTTGACATCAAAGCTTCGCGCAACAAACATAACTGGCTTTGCTTTTGGATCCCTTTTTGGAGTTGGGATGTGCTTTTCAATTGTTTCAATAAGAATATCAATATTAACCTTGTGAAGTGCTGATATTGGTATGATTGGAGCATTCTTGTAATCTGTATGCTCAAGGAATCTTTTTATCTGCTTGTAGTTGTCAAGCGCTTCCTCTTCGCTTACAAGGTCTATTTTGTTCTGGACAACAATAACATTTTTTATTCCTGCAATATTCAATGCAACAAGATGCTCTTTTGTCTGCGGCTGAGGGCATTTTTCATCAGCTGCTACAAGCAAAAGTGCGCCGTCCATTATTGCTGCTCCTGAAAGCATTGTTGCCATCAATGTCTCGTGTCCTGGCGCGTCAACAAAGCTGACAATTCTCTTTAAAGTCCCTTTGCCTCCGCATGCACATTTTTCCTTAACAGAATATTTATTGCATTTCGCGCAATGATAAAAGCCTGCATCTGCATAGCCAAGCCTTATTGTAATTCCTCTCTTCAGCTCTTCAGAATGAGTGTCTGTCCATTTTCCGGACAGCGCTTCAGTAAGGGTTGTTTTTCCATGGTCAACATGACCTATCAATCCGATATTAATTTCAGGTTGTAGTGTCTTTTTAGCAGCCATGTTTTATTAATTTTTTATCCTTCTTTAGCTTCAGGTTTTGCTTCTTTTTTTGGTTCAGGTTTAGCCTCTTCTGTTTTTTCTGCAGCTTCGCCTTCTGCTGGAGCTGCTTCGCCGCCCAATGGTGCGGCGCCCTGCTTCAAAACCTTCAGGTTTATCTGAGAAGTATTATCATAAACTGAATTGCTTGCAACTGTCTTTCTTATCCTTACTCCTTTTCCCTTTACGCGGACTCCGGGGCTGTCTACTGTAAGTATCCTTTTCCTAAGCCTTCCATCAACATCCCTTCTCATTGGAAAGCCTGCATTGTCTGAGCCGCCTGTTATCTCAAATTCATAGCCAGGAAAGCCGAATGAGTCTCCTGATACCTTGTCTCCTATCTTAAGGTCAAGAAATACTGAAGCCTCGTCATCCTTTACTTCCTTCTGGTATGATTTTCCGTCTTTTGCCCCTATAACAATCTTGAATGTAGCCATATTAACCTCACTTTACATTATTTTCATTAACCGTAATCCTGCATGATGTTGGAAGCTTTGTTGCTGCCTTGTGCAAAGCAGCCCTTGCAACCAAAAGCCCTTCCTTGTTAACGCTTACAACAAATATGTCCTTGCCTTCCTTAACCTGCGCAGCCCTTCCTATAGTCTTTCCAAAAGACCTCTGCATGCCTGTGCTCATCCTGTCTGCACCTGCGCCTGATGCAAGAGGGTTTTCCCTAAGTATGTGGAATGGGTATATAACAATCTTGAAATGAAAGTTCTCTTTTCCAACCTTTCCCTCAAGGTCCCTGTTGCAGGCCTGCCTTGCAGACTCTATACAGTTCTGCCTTAGCTGAAGGCTGCTCTTTGAACTCAATCTTAATGTAAATGCAAACTTCTTTGACTTGTTTCCCATCTCGTACTGGCTGACAAAAAGGTGAGGGCTGCCCCTAACGTATGATTTTCCCTTGTATTTTGACTGCCTTGTGTACGGCCTTTCAAGCCTTCTGTATGCACATGCTTTTCTTAATTTTGCCATGATTCACACTCTATTGTGACCTGAGGAAAAGCAGGGTATTTAAAAAGGTTGTGGTATCGTTGCAGTATATCCAAAGGAAAGATTTAAATATATCAATACGATTGTCTCTATTTGAGGAGGGTAGCGTATTATGAAAGAAACATTCATCAACATAAAAAACCAGTTAGCAAAAACCTTTTCTAAAAAGCAAAACCCTGAACAAGAAGCTGATTACGTTGAACTTAGCAATGAGTCGGGAGTAAGACCTGGTTCAAACGCAAAAGTTGTTGTAAGGCCTTTTGTAATGGAAGACTTTGAAGACATAAAGCCGGTGCTAAACTCCTTGAGGGAAGGTTCAACAATTGCCCTAATCAACATCAAGCCTTTGAAAGACAAAGACCTTGTTGAGCTGAAAAGGGCGATTAACAAGCTCAAGAAGACCTGCGATGCAATTTCAGGAGACATAGCAGGATTCGGCGAAGATTACATTGTTGCCACACCTGAGTTTGCAGGAATCTTCAGGAACAAGGAAAGCAGGGAAGTTGAGTCATCTCAGTCAGTTGATTCACAGGAAAACCTGGAAACTTATTAATTTCTGTTTATTTTCTTAATTTTTATTATTTACATAAAGTTTAAATACCTATTTTGATTCTTTGATTTTATGGAAAAACTCGAAAACCAGCATTGTCCTGTGTGCCACAAGAATTCATTGACGCTTTCAGAGACAGATACTGAAGTTCCTTTTTTTGGCAAAGTGTATATCTTTGGAATGGAATGCTCTGCATGCGGATTCAGGAAATCTGACATTGAGCCTGCTGAAGCAAAAGAGCCTGCAAAATACACACTTGAGATAAAAGGCCCAAAAGACCTTAATGTAAGGGTTGTGAAAAGCTCAAATGCAACAATAAAGTTCCCTGAGCTTAAGATTACAATAGAGCCGGGTGTTGGCGCCGAAGGCTTTGTTGCAAATGTTGAAAAATTATTGAATGATGCTTACGACAATGTAAAGTTCATTAAGGAAAATGAAGAGGATTCTGCCAAAAGAAAAAAGGCATGGAAATTGATGGACAAGATTCTTGACATCAAAGACGGCAGGGAGTCTGCAACACTTGTTATTGAAGACCCTACAGGAAACAGTGCAATAATTTCTGACAAGGCAAAAAAAGAGCCTTTGAAAGCAGCTTCTGCTGCAAAAAAGAAAAAGAAATAATCATAGGTTCTCTATTTTTCCAAAATAATATTCTTTGTCTGCTATAACCCAGACCTCAAAATCATCCAATGATTTTTGGAGAAAAGGGCTTAGGAGAGTTTCAGACATGACGTCTGTCCCTTCTGTCACAAGATTAAATGATGGCTGGACAATTAATGTTCTGCCTTTGTATTTTCCTTTAAGAAAACATTTGAATTTCTCAACCTTGCTGCCTTCTTTCAAAGTTATTGCAGGATGCTCATGGCCTGTAATTATTGTTTTGATTCCTTCAAGCATTGAATCTTCAGGCAGCTTGTTGCCATGCAGAATTAAGATGTCATCAATAAAGTACTGGTCAAGTATGTTTATGTTTCTTTTTTTTGCAATTGGGCCGAGAATAGTATCATGGTTGCCTTTAATCAATATAATGTTAAGCGAGTTTTTGGATAGGTAGTCTAAGAGTTTGAGTGTTTCTCTCCATTCCTGCTCGCTTATGTCACCGAACTCGTGCTTGATGTCGCCATTTACAATTATTGTCTTTGGCTTTACGCGCTTAAAGATGTTTTCAAGCCTTTGCATTGTATCTTTGAACTGGAATCTTGGCATAAGTATGCCCTGCTTGGCAATAGCCTCCTCATATCCAATATGAAAGTCAGAGAAAACAAGTATTTTCTGTTTCTTTAGGTAAAGTGTCAAATCTATTATTTCAATATTCTTTGAAATCTCCATAGAATATTCTAAAAACAATGGATATATAAGTTTAATGAAGTCGCAAGGACTGTTCTGTCAAGGTTAATCCTTATTCAGAAAATTCCCGCATTCTTCGCAGTATTCGTCATCCTCTTCCAGAACATAGCCGCAAACAGGGCATTCCATTTTCAACCCCGAAGTTATGCAGCAATATAGGCAGACTATGTATTTAAACTTTGTCCTTTACCCTGCATAAGCGAGATTTTTGCAAGGACCATGTCATGCATCCTTTTGACAAACTCAACCTTGTCCTCCATCCTTAATATGTCATGGTAGCCCTGGAGAATAAGCTTGAATGCA
>JAHWHF010000095.1 GCA_019323415.1 Candidatus Woesearchaeota archaeon
GACTGCAAGGCATGGTATTTTCTGCTTCTGAGAGTATATTTCCCAGTCATTGTCATCAATTGAATACATGCCGAAGTTGCCAAAGAAAACAGGTGACTTTTTCAGGCTTGTGTTAAGCAGGTGTATTGAAATTGAGTTTTCTGAAAATTTCTTTACAATCCTTTCAATATGCGCCTTGTCGTCATGCATTGACTTTGAGTCTATCTTGAACACAACTGCAAAGTTTTCATAGCCTTTTGCTGCAAATTCTGAAAGAAAGTCAATAAGCTCTTTTGAAAATCCTGAAATCATTATGCAGAACTTTTTCCTGAAATCCTTTCCGTAAAGCTCAAGCGCATCGCAGAATTCTATTAAGTCTTTTGCGCTGTTTTTCCTAAAAAGAAAATCAAAGTCATTAAGCGCAACAACATCGCTTACTATGCCAAACACATCCTCAACCTGCGCCTCAAACTCATCAAGCGACTTCACAAGAGAGCATTCAAACATTACAGAATCAAGCTTGTATATCCAGTTCTCGCCTGACTTTTTTACAATGCCCTTTTCCTCAAAAGGCACTATAGGCATTTCAGGCACCTGCGGCTTTGCGATCTTAATCAGCTTTTTCTTTATGCCAAGTGTCAGCTCTTCGCCCTGCTTCAGGTTAAGCTCAAAGTGCTTCTCTCCTTTGCTTCCCCTTTTTGCAACCTTAAGCACGCCTTCTGAAACAAGAAGGTTAAGATGGTAAAGCATATTCCTGTGTGATTTTGCCTTTTCCCTTTTTATCTGCTTTTTATGGTCCAGGTTCAGGAATTTTTCAGAACCATCAGAATTCTCAAGTCCCAGTTCAGTGATAATATCTGTAGTAGAAAATACTTTATTCGGCTCTTTCCTGAATAAGGAGACTATTCTCTCCTGGTATTTATGCATATGTACCCCCTGTTACTGTGCAATGGTAAATCTACTATTTAAAAGTTTTGTTTTCGAAAAGCCCCTGAAGCTTCAGTCAAATTTGTCTGGCAAGGTATATATGATTTCCTGCATATCCTTGCTAAGGGGATATTATGATTAAGAAAAGCAAGAATAACCCTACTTACTTTCAGGAAATCAAGCCTGAGAAAGAATGCGAGAGTAAGTGGAAAAAGACAGAGAAATGGAGGCCTGCCTGGTAGCCTGGCAAAGCATATGATCATCAAACTTTCTGCAAAGCCGAAAAACAGGATAATAAAAAGGCACATCAAGGCTGTCCTCTGGAACAACCCCGGACTTCTTAAAAACCCAATAAAAAAGCTCAGATAGGTTTTTATACCCAAACCAGATTAATAAACTCATGGGCACTGAGGCCATGTACAAAAAAGAGGGAGACTGCTATGTAATCGAGCTGAAGCTCAAGAGCTTTAAGCAGCTCTTTAATTCTTTTGACCCTTCCCCTTTCTTTGAAAAAGACCTTGATGATGAGGCCGTTGACTATATTGTCAGCTCTGCAAAGGAATTTGGCGTAAACCAAAAAATAAAGCTGTCAATACTGCTCCCAAAATCGCAGAAAAAAACAATATCTGAGCAGGCATTAAAGGTCGCAATATACAATTATTTTGACTACAGCCTTGCAAACACTGAAAGAAGGCTCAGGAATAATTTCAAGAAAGGAAGGCTTGCGACAATTGTCGGCCTTATTGCGCTTGTAATATCAATCAGCCTTGCAGATATTGCGCTTAAGAACTTTTCAGGCTTTCTTCAGAGGATTCTTGTTGAAGGATTTCTTATAGCGGGCTGGGTTGCGATGTGGTTCCCTGTATCTGTATTTCTTTATGACTGGTGGCCGCTTGCATGGGAGAAAAGGACATACAGAAGGCTGTCAAAAATAGCTATAGACATCAAATATTATTAAAATGGAACTTTGGCTTGTATTTGGGATACTTGGCTATCTTGCTTTTGCTATTTCAACTTCTATTGACAAGTTCATCATGAAATACAGGATAGGTGCGATAAGGACAGACACATTCAAGATGTTTTTTGACGGCACAGTGCTTCTTGTAATCGGCCTGCTTTTCTTTGACCTTGAGTTCACGTTTTCAACATTTGCATGGGCGCTTTTGCTTGGCGTTTTTTACGGCTTCCAGGGCATTTTGTACTTCACACTCCTTGAAGTCAGGGATGCAGAAGACCTTATCCCGAATTTCCAGGCTCTCAGGATACTTCTTATTTTTGTCGGCTCAATAGTCATATTCAGCGAGCCTGTAAGCATTTTGAACTATTTTGGCGTCATAGTCATACTTGGAGGCATTTACACTCTTGTATCAGAAGACGGGCTGAAATTCCCAAAATTCCAGAAAGGCTCAAGCCTTATTATATTGATGACAATATCAAATGTCATATACTCACTTCTGCTTAAGAAGCTGCTGTTCAATTTCAAGCCAATCAACCTTGCAATAATGATGTATTTTTCAACAACCCTCATACTTCTGCTTTACCAGGTAATTTTCAGGAAAAAGCCGCTGCGTTCTGTTGTGCATGTTGAATACAAGTTCTTTAAAATCCTTGTATCATCGCTCTTTGCTGCAAGCGGCACTCTTCTTTTATACCTTGCAGTCTCACTAGGGAATGCATCAAAAGTTTACCCTATGGCAGGCCTTAACTCTGTATTCATGTTTGTGCTGGCAACAATATTCCTGAAGGAAAAGTTCTACTGGCACAGGCTGTTTGGAATAATCCTTGTTGTTGCAGGAATTGCCCTAGTTTCCATATGACCAAAAAGTCACACTACCCTTAAATATGCTCAAAACATATTATCCTTAAGGTGACTTTTAAGTCATACTCGCAAATGAATACAAATATTTAAAAACAAAGATTAATTGGATTAATCGAAGAGGTTTAAAATGGCAAAAGCAAAAAAAGGCAGCAAGAAAAAGCAGGACGATAAGGAAACAAAGGAAGAGGCAAAAGAAGACGCAAAGGAAATGCCTCAGGAACAGAACATTCCGCCAGAAGTTAAGAAAAAGCTTGAGAAGATCAAGTCAGAGCTTGACAATTTTTCAAAGCAGCTTCTTGAGAAGTTTGAAAATTACATTATGGGCATAGGCCTTCTTCCTCCAAGAAAGGATGACAAGGAAAAGAACGAGATTAATGTTGCTGTGCTTGTTGATGATTCTGACAGGAAAAAGATGACTCCAGAGGAGCTCAAGTCAAAGCTTTCCGCAATAATCGAGGACATTGCGCAGAAGATTGACAAGAACATAAAGCCAGAGACAATAGTACTTTCAGAGCTTTGGCAGAGCCTTATGGACGGCAAAGACGACCTTTCAAAAATGTTCGCAATTTCAGCGCCTGTGTTTGACAGGGGCATGCTTGCAGCGCTCAAGATAACAGACATACACAAGGAAATGGTGCTGAAGAAGTTTGAAAAATACATTGTGAGCTATGTTCTTGCAGGCTCTCTTGTGCAGGGAAGGGCAACGCCTGACTCTGACATTGATGTCTTTATTGTTGTTGACGATACAGATGTCAAGAAAATGACAAGGTTTGAGCTTAAGGACAAGCTGAGGGCAATAATCATAGGCATGGGCATTGAAGCTGGCGGTATGACTGGCATAAAGAACAAGCTCAACATCCAGGTCTACATACTCACAGACTTCTGGGAGAACATGAAAGAGGCTCACCCTGTTATATTCACATTCCTGAGGGATGGAGTGCCATTGTACGACAGGGGCATTTTCATGCCATGGAAGCAGCTGCTTAAGATGGGAAGGATAAAGCCAAGCCCTGAAGCTATAGAGCAGTTTATGGAAGGCGGCGAAAAGACTCTTGAGAGAGTGAAGCACAAGCTTAATGACATAGGCACAGAAGATTTTTTCTGGGCAACACTCACTCCGAGCCAGGCAGCACTTATGCAGTACGGCGTTCCTCCGCCAACACCAAAAGAGACTCCTGACCTTATGAAGGAGATTTTTGTTACAAAGGAAAAGATGCTTGAGCAGAAATATGTTGACATACTCAGGAAAATCATCACTCTGAGAAAAGAGTTTGAGTACGGCAAAAAGAAAGAGATTTCAGGAGCAGAGATTGACAAGCTTAACTCAGAGGCAGACGATTACCTGAAAAGGATAAAGAGGCTTTTCACTCAGATTGAGAAAGTCAAGCAGGAAGAGACTGTTGTAAAGATTTATGACACTGCCTGCACTGTAGTAAGGGATGTCCTTAAGCTTGACGGCATAGTCAATGTAAAGGACACAGACCTTCCAAGGGAGTTCACATCTGAGATAATAAACAAGGGAAAGATACCGCAGAGGTTTTTGCGCGATTTCGAGGAGCTTCTGAAGGCAAAGCAGGCGTATGACGACGGCAAGCTTACAAAAACAGAGGTTGAGCAGACAAGAAAGCAGTCGCACGAGCTTGTGAGCGCTCTTGTCGAGTACATGCAGAGGAGAAGAGGTGCAGAGCTTGAGAGGACAAAGATAAAAGTCAAGCACGGCAGCAAGTTCGGAGAGATTATACTGCTTGGCGACACTGCATTTATTGTAAGGGACATTGATGCAGAGGAAAAGGAGATTACAAAGGCAGACATACTTCCAAGCGGAGGCATAGGGCCTGCACAAAAAAGCTCACTTGAGGAAATGGAAGAGCATATTGCAAAAATCCAGGTTCCTGAAAAAGCATTTATCAAAGAGCCCATTTTTGAGGACCTTAAAAGGATATTCGGCAACAATGTCGAGATACTGGTAAAATACTAAAATGCCCAAAACAAGGGAAGAGGCAAACCTTTTCATATACAAAAGCGGAGTATTTGACTTTAGGCTAGTCCATGACACAATAAGGAAATGGTTTACTGATAACGAGTTTGTGGCCCATGAAACTGTATACAAGCAGAAGAAAAAGGACCAGGGCTTTGAGTATACAAACGAATGGGAAGCAAACAGGAACATCACCCAGTACACAAGATATAAGATAATGATTGAGATGAAAATATGGGATGCTCCTGAAGTTGAGGTTGTCATCAAGGGCAAAAAGGAGAAAAGGCTCAAGAGCAGGGTAAGGATTAATGTCAAGTCTGAGCTTATAACAGACTGGGAAGACAGGTGGTCAAGGAACCCTTGGCTTGAGAAATTCAGGATTTTCTACGAAAACTATTTAATTAAGAGGAGAATTGAAGATGTTTGGGAGACTGAAATATGGAAGCTCTCATATGACCTGCACACAAAGCTGAAGCAGGCGCTTGAATTAGAGGCAGAGAAGAATGGCTGAAAAAAGGACAATAAGGACAAGGGCAGTGCAGTATGAAGGCCTGTTCAATGTAAGGGATTTCTACAAGCTTATAGCAGACTGGGCGCTTGAGAAAGGCTATGGAAGAAATGAGATGATGCACAGCGAGCAGGTGAGCGAGTCAGGTAAAAACATTCACATGGTTCTTGAGCTGCCGAAAAAGGTCAGCGATTATGCAAAGAATGTCATAAAGGTTGAGATTAATATGGCTGATGTAAAGGAAGTTGTGATAAAGAAAAAAGACAAGTCACAGACGCTCAACCAGGGCTCTGTCAATGTTGCAATTACTGCTTTGTTTGTCACAGATTATGAGAACAGGTGGCAGCAAAGCCCTACAAAGGTTTTCTTCAGGACACTTGTTGACAAGTTTATAATGAAAACGCCATTGAGCGAGGCAAGGCAGATACTTATTGATGAGCTGAACCACCTTGCAGGCCAGATTGAAGGCTTTCTGAATTTGTACAGATATGCAGATGAGAAATAATTTATTTTAATCCAATTATTTCATAAACTTTGACAGGCTTTTTCTTTCCCTTTACTTTTATATGGCCAAGTGACTTTGCCTTGACTTTGTTTTTGATTTTCTCAAATGTCTGCTCTGAAACAATAACCTGGCCTGCATTTGAGTTGCTGCAAAGCCTTGATGCAATATTTACTGTGTCTCCTATTGCAGTATATTCTGCCCTTTTTGTTGAGCCCATGTTTCCAATAACTGCCTCTCCTGAATTTATTCCAATGCCAATGCCTACTTTAGGCACATTTTTTTGCTTGTGTATTTCCTTAACAGCCTGCTTCATCTCAAGCGCAGCCTTAACAGCGTCAAGCGCATGCTGTTCATTCTTAAGCGGAGCTCCGAACAAAGCCATGACACAATCTCCCATGTATTTGTCAAGCGTCCCTTTGTTGTTAAGAACTGCATCTGTCATCTTTCCAAAATTAGTGTTAAGCATGTTTACAACAGCATGGGGCTTCATTTTCTCTGCTGTCGGAGTAAAGTTCCTTATGTCTGCAAACAATACAGATATTTCCCTTTCCTCTCCCTGCAGGTCAACTACTCCTGACTTTGATTTTGATATTATCTCATCAGCAACATCTTTTGACACATATTTGCCGAAAAGGTCGTGGATTTTCTTTCTTTCCTTCTGCTCTGAAAAATAAAAGAATGCGGTCAGCGCCACATAAGTGAACAATAGAACTGCAAAAGGATATACTATATTCATTATAATATTATTTTTGTCAAACATGTAAAGAGCGAAGAACAAATACGCAGCAAGCAAAGCTATAATAGCAATAGTTGACCACCTTAGCTTTAGAAAGCCCATTGCAAGCCCTGCAAGAATGCTGAAAACCATAATTAACACAATTGTGCTGGATGCCGACTGCCTTGCAATATAGTTTTTTGTAATCAAAGTCTGTATAATGTTTGCATTGATCTCTACTCCGCTCATTGCCTTACCTTCAGATATTGGTGTGAAGAACTCATCATGAAGGCTTGGAGCTGTTGCTCCTATAAGCACAATCTTGTCTGCGAAATCAATATCTTGTGCAACTGCATCTGAAAATGAATATAACGTAAAGCTTCCCGGCTTTCCTGCATAGTTAATAATAATCTTATCGAAGTCAGGCTCAATCTCTTTTCCCCTGAACTTTTCATATACAGTGAATGCAAAGCTTTTATGCACTTCAATATCATCGATCAAAAGATATGTGTCCCTTACTATGCCGTCTGCATCATTTATTATATTTACAAAGCCTGTATCTATGCCGTAATATGTGTCAACAGGCTTAAGAACAGTATTTTTCTCAAAATCATACTGTACAGGAAGGACTGCATTTAGCTTTCTAAGCTCAGATGCAAGCTTGTAGTCATTTTCCTCTTCTTCAAAAAATGCAATATCAATGCCAACAACTTTGCTTTGCTCAAGCTTTGGTACAAGCTTGATGTATTCTTCTCTTGGCCAAGGCCATCTTCCTATTTCCTGCAATGACTTGTCATCAATTGCAATTATCACAATATCATCAAGAACAGGCCTTTCTGCATAAAGCATATCGCTCAGCCTTAGCTGCCATGTCTCATATAAGCCAAAATTATACATAAAAGAAAAAAGCACTCCAACAGCCAAAGCAATAATTAAAGCAGAAATATATTTTTTCATCATTAGCTTAAGATTTCAATAAGCTTGTTGAGCTCAATAATCTTCTTGCTGATTTCTGTCACAGAAGTTATGCTTCTTGTCTGGATAGGCGCCTGTTCTGCAAGCTCATCTGGATCATGCATTCCCATATCAATCTCTTCAAGATATTTTTTTATGCCTTCGTCGTCAAGCTTTGCAAACGCCTTTATGGCTGCATAAGATATTTTGTCGTCCTCAATTATCATCTGCCTAAGTTTTTTCAGAATCATAACATCTTTCTCAAGCTTTTTCTTGATATATGCCTTTTCCTCTTCTGTAAGCTCAGCCTTAAGGTAATCGCCGTCAGCAAGCATTCCTTTTTCAAGGCCGCTAAGGTGCAGTGAGCCGAAATCAACCTGGCCGTCTGCAAGAAGCACTTTTTCAATAGCGCCTATGCCAACGCCAAATCCTGTGCCTCTTACTGTTATAACGCTTGAAGGCGTCTCAACTGAATAGCTGTTCATGCCTGTAAGCTTCATTACCCTGCTCCATGTGTTGCCTGAAGCCTGCTTTACCTTGAAGTCTTTTGAAAGGTCGCTTATCTGTATCTCTGTATTCGGGTCAAGCTGAAGTATCTCGCTTTCAAAGAATATAATGTAGGCTTCGCCGTCCAATGTCCTTACTTTGTCGTTCTCGCCAAGCTTCATGTTGTCAGTTGCCTGTGTGTATCCTTTTCCAGAGTCAACTTCAACCATCTGCCTGTCAACAAACAAAAGTGCAGGCGCTGCAGGGTTTGAAAATACAAATACAGCTGCGACAGCAATCAGAACTACAACAGCAACCCCCGCATAGATAAACCATTTCTTCATTATAGTTTATTTTGGGCTTTTGGTATATAAAGTTTTTTACAATAACCTTTAAAAACAAAGTCTAATTCTAGTAAAACATGCGAGGGTAGCAAAGCCTGGAAAATGCGCAGGACTTAAGTCCGGTTCAGGAAGAAATCCTGTCCCTTAGTGGGTCCGGGGGTTCAAATCCTCCCCCTCGCATCTCAAAGCGGGATGCAGGTGCCCTGCGGGGCACCCTCGCAATATTTTTATACTATAAACCAATTAGTTCTGTAAAAAGAGGTAAAAAATGCTTAACTATCTTGCGTTTACATTAATCGGCTTAGTAGGCCTAGTGTTTGCAAGCGACATTGTTGTTGCAGGCGCGCAGAGGATAGCAAGGGCGTTAAAGGTTTCTGAGTTCTTTATCGGCTTAACAATCACTTCTATAGGCACAAGCCTGCCTGAGATTTTCACAAATGTTGCAGCAGCCATAAACCTCAACAAAGGCCTTTCATCTGCATCAGGCATTGCAATAGGCAACATCATAGGAAGCAACATCTCAAACATAACGCTGATAGTTGGCATTGCAGGCCTTCTCGGCGCACTGGGCATGAGAAAAGAGGCTTTGAAAAGGGACGGCATAATGATGATTTTCACATCCCTTCTTTTTGTTGCAATGAGCCTTAACGGAATAATATCAAGGCTTGAGGGCATTATACTTCTTATGATCTTTGTCGGCTATATACTGTTTGTCATGGAAAGGGAAAAATTTGTTAAAGAGGTAAGGACAGAGCCAAAGTCACACATCATATTCAATCTGTTTTTTATAGCAATAGGCATAGCTGCTGTTGTGTATTTCGCAGACATAATGGTTGTAAGCGGCGTTAAGCTTGCTCAGTACTGGGGAGTCCGCGAGTCATTAATAGGTGTGTTTGTAGGCCTTGGAACAAGCGCGCCTGAAATATCTGTATCAGTAACTGCAGCATTCAGGAAATCTGCTGAGCTGTCTCTTGGAAACCTAATCGGCTCAAATATAATCAATATACTTATTGCTCTTGGAATTGGAGCTGCAATATCAGGCTTTATTGTAAGCAAGCCAGTAATTATGTTTGACATGGTTTTCCTTATTGTTGCTTCAGCAATACCTTTGCTCATATTGTTTGAGCATGCCGCAATTACAAGAAGGGAGTCAGGAATACTCATACTTCTATATGCTTTGTTCCTTTACCTTAAGATAGTCTTCTCTCTTTAGAATTCATCTTCAAGCATCTGCCTGAAGCTTTCAACAGGAAACAGGTTCTCTGGGCTGAATTTCTGCACCTTCTTGTCAACTGTTGATATGTCTGATTTTGAGACTGTCCTTCTAAGCTCTTTGACTGCATCCTTGAACTTTTCATCAACTGCTGAAAGCTCATTTCTCATCTGCAAAATCATCTGCCTCATTTCTGCTATCTGCTGGTGAAGCTGCCTGAACATAATATCTGACTCTTTTTTACGGAAAGATGCAGACTTGATAAAATTCCTTTCCTCCTGCTCAAGATGCACTGCTCTTTTTTCAAACTCAATCAGGCTGTCCATAGCAATAAGTTGCCTGCTCTCATATTTAAAGATATGGCAGAAATAAAATATGTAAAACAAGAAATAAAAACTATTTAGCACAACCAAAGCAAGAACGCAAAGAAATTAAAATTTGTATTTTTGTGCGCTTGATGAATAAACTGCTGCTGGCCCTTTTGACGCAATCTTGTAAGATGAAGCTGCTGTTTCCAAATTGCTTTGGTGCCTTTGCTCTTCAGTTGCTACAGCTGCCGGCCTGTTTTTGAACTCTGTTTCAGCAACATATCTGCTGCACAGTTCTTTTGCCCAGCCAACTGCGCCAAGAAGTGCAATCGCCACTAGCAATGGCTTCATGGCCCGAAAGCCTTCATCCTCGACGTGTGTTTCAATTCCCATACTTCCTCTTTTTTTTATACTAATTACCCATTAGGTTTAATATATATTAGTATAGTAAATAGTATATTTATATCTGCCTATACCTTTATTTTTATTTTTTGGTAAAAAAAGGCATAAATATATAAATAAATAAAACTTTTTTAATAAAAAATGAGCGAAATTAAAAGAGAGCTGATATACCTGTATTCTGAAGATGCACGCATAAAGATTAAAGAGATTGCATCAATGCTCAAGAAAAGCTCGCAGAGAGTCAAATATTCTTTAAAGGTCCTTGAAAAAGACAACATAGTGCACAACCCATTTTCAGTTTTTGACTATTCATATTTTGGCCTTCTTTTGTTCAGGGTTTATTTCAAAGGAGCATACATCAGTGAGAGGCAGAAAAATGAAATAATAAAAGAGCTCAGGAACAACAGCTATGTTGTTGCAGTTTATGAGCTTGGCGGGGAGTTCGACCTTGTCATAGAAATACAGTCGCCTAATGCACTGCGCTTCAACAAAGTCCTGAAAAAGCTTTCAGATGACATTCCGACATTAACACATTACAAGATAAGCCTCAATGTCGTAACATACCTTTACCCAAGGGCATGCCTTGTTGATGATGAGTATGTAAAGTCAAAAGTTCCTGAGCAGATAATTGTTGGAGGAGACAGGGCTGTTGAAAAATTCTCAAAAAACGAATTGCAGATAATGCAGAACCTTCTTGACAACCCAAAGATAAGGATAATGACTCTTGCAAAAGCAGTTGGCAGGAATGTAAAGACAGTAAGCACTGTGCTTGACACTTTAAAGCAGAAAAAAATAATCAAAGGCAGCAAGCATCTTGTTGACACAAACAAGCTCGGCCTTCACAAGTTCAGGCTTTTCATAAAGTTGAGGAACCTTAGCACAGAAAGGGAGAACCAGCTCAGGGAATATCTTTTGAAGACAAAAGAGATTGTGCTTGCAAACAGGACAGTCGGCGACTGGGACATTGAGATAGACCTTGAGTCAATAAGCAAGACAAGGATAAGGCAGCTCACGCTTGAGATTAGGGAAAATTTCAAGGATGTTATAGAGAGCTTCAACATAATGGAATTCTTCCAGTACTACAAAAGGGCGTATCTTCCAAAATATTATTTTGAGCAGGACCACAAGATAGGATAAAAATGGCAGATATTCTTGTAAAAAAATCAAAAATAGAAGGCAAAGGTGCTTTTGCAGGCAGGGATTTCAAAAAAGGAGAAATAATTCTCAGATGGGATACTTCAAAAACATTAACAAAAGAACAAGCAGACAATCTTCCTGAACACGAACAAAGATATGTTTCATTTTTTGATGGAAAATATATTCTAATGCATGAGCCTGAAAGATATGTCAACCATTCATGTGATGCAAATACTTATGCAAAAGATTTCTGCGATGTTGCAAAAAGGGACATCAGGAAAGGAGAAGAAATAACAACAGATTATGCTAAAGAAGTTCCTGGCATTAATATGAAATGCAACTGCGGAAGCAAAAACTGCAGAAAATATATTAGAACTTGATCACATGCCCATGCCAGGCGGCAGCTGCCCGCCGAACTGCTTCATAAGCTGCTTCATCTTTTTGTTCTTTGCTCCTCCTTTGAGCATCTTTGCAGCTTTCTTGAACATCTTGTACTGCTTCAGCAAGGCACGCACATCAGTTATGTCTGTGCCAGAGCCTTTTGCAATCC
>JAHWHF010000096.1 GCA_019323415.1 Candidatus Woesearchaeota archaeon
CCGTTCTGCTCAATTATAGGCGTGAAATCCTCATCAAGGCGCACATTCAAAGACTCATCATCAAGAAGAACATTGAACCATTCCTGGAAAAGTGAGTTGAACTCCCTATGGACCTGGCCCATGACATGCTTCTCCATTGTTGACATTAAAGGCACAAAGAAAGCCTCAATCCAGTTATAGTATTCATCTATTTTTTTGATCTTCAGTATAATATCCTCTTTTTGCTTTATGTCATCATGCAGCTTTTTTATTACATTTTCAACAAGTGTGTGTTCCCTTTTCAATGTCGCATCCTCTATCTTTAGGCTCTCACATGCGTGCTGGAGCTCATCCATTTTCTTTTTCTCAGGAGCAATGTCAACATCCTCAACATTCTTCATCTTCTCAGAAATCTCAACTTTTTTCATGTTAAGCACGCCTATTTCTGTCTTTATGTCAGACTGCATTTTCTCAAGCTGCTTTTTCCTGAGCTCAATCTCATCAAGAAGCCTTTTTGTCTTTTCCTTGTCCTTCAGGAGCACAAGGTACTGGCTCTGCTTTTTGTGAAGGTTGAAAGAATCTGTTTTCATTGCATCAACTTCTGACTTTTTTTTGCTTTTCTCAGCCTTAAGCTCTTCAATTTTTTTCTGCATATCGTTTATCTCAGAATTGTGCGAAACCTCAAGCCTGCCCTTGTAGTCTGCGCTAACTTCCTGCTTGCATGTCGGGCATTTGCTCAGCTTTGATATCTGCTTTATCTCGTCTGTGAGCTGCGCAATCTTAAGCTCAACTTTCTGCAGGTTGAGGCTCATGTCAAGTATTGCCTCTTCCTGCTTTTTTATCTCATCATTAAGCTCTTCAGGAGTGGTCTCTGGCTTTTCAGGATTTATTTTTGAAAGCTCATTTGCAAGCTCTTTTGTCCTGAGCTCAATCATCTCAAGCTCTTTCTTGTTTCCTGCCCTTTTCTTAAGTATTTCATCAAGCCTTGCACTGCATATCTCAAGCTCGTGCGCAAACCTTTTTTTCTCTTCAGCCTTTTGCTGCAGCTCTTCAACTTTCTTTTTCTGGCTGCTGCAGTCTGAAATGCTTTTCTCAAGCATTGGCTTGATTTCTGCAATCTTTTTGTCAAGCTCTTTTGACCTTGCGCTGTTTTCTAAAAGCTGCTGCTTTATATTTTCAAGATCAGCTATGCTTCCCATATGCATGCTTTTTTTCTCACGCAATGCACGCATGAATATTGCTGCATTCTCCCTTACGCGCTTGTACTTGTCAATGCCAAAAATCTTTCTCAGCGTGTCAAGCCTGTAATCCTTTTCATCAAGAAGTATTCTTTTCATATCTTCCTGGGGGGTATAAACAGTATACCTGTAAATCAATGATTTTTTCTTTAGAAGCTCCTTAGGATATCCAAGAAGATTAAGTATCTGGCTTTTCAGCTCAACTGCTGTGCCTTCTTTTTTCAGGCCGTCTGATATGACATATCCTGAGTCCTGCACAACTTTTCCTGCAGATTTTTTCAGCCCCCTTTTTATGATATAATCCTTTTCGCCGACCTTCAGCTTGACCTCAACAGCTCCTTTTGCTGCGCCTTTCCTTAGCAGCCCTTCGCCTGAAATCTCACCTTTGCTCAGCCCGAATAATGCAAACTCAAGAGCATGAAGAATTGAGCTTTTTCCTGAGCCAATGTCTCCTGACAAAAGCACAGATGACTCTGGAAAATCAATAGAAGCATCAGTATAGCTCCTAATATTGCTCAGCTTAATATTCTGTATAATCATCTTACCCCAAACTCCAATGAATCATAATGTAATATATAAAATTGAGCTAAAGCCTTAAATTCTCAATAACAATTGTGTTTCCCTTGAACTTTATTATATAGTCCTTTTCCTCGCTAAAGCCAGAAATCCTTGTCGCAACCTCGGGAAGAAGCATCCTGTTGCCCCTGAAAGTTATTGGCGCTATAACTTCCCTTGCAATCTCTTGCTTTTTGCCAATGTCTATTGACTGCAAAAGCCCTTTTTCCTCTCCTGCTGATTTTGATTTCATAAAATCTTCTGCTTTTGAATAAAGAACAGCTGCAACCTTGTCAGCAACATCTATCTTTGTTGCTTTTGTTATTCCCTGAAAGCTTGGCGAAAGATTCACTTCAATAACCATAGGCCCTCTCGGCCCTTCAAGAATATCAACAGCGCATATATCTGCGCCAACAGCTTTCGCAGCATTCACTGCTATTTTCTGTGTCCTGAAATCAAGGGTATAGGGCTTGCCGACAGCGCCCATGTGAATGTTCGCCCTTTTCTCATCCTGAACTGCAATCCTTTTCATTGAAGCAACAACCTTTTCTCCTGCAACAATAACCCTTATGTCAACTCCTCCTGTCTCAATATATTCCTGTATAATGAATGACTTGTTCATTACAAACAATGCGTCAAGCATTGAGCTTGCAGATGCGTATGAGTCTGAAATAAGAACGCCCTTGCCGTGTGTTCCTGAGGGAAATTTAATTATTATTGGAAAGCGAAGCTTTTCAAGCACAGCCTTTGCTCCTTCAACAGTTGATGCAAGATATGCCTTTGGCATTGGTATGCCTTTTTTCTGCAGCACAAGCTGTGTAAGGAACTTGTCGTGGCCTATTGAAAAAGTGTAAGGCTTGATTGGTGTGTATGCCTCTCCTGACAATGCAGAGCTTATTGCTGAAAGCACCTGCGCGTATTTGAATGAGCCGCGAAGGTAAACACAGTCATATCTCTTCAGGACAATTCCAGAATGCATAACCTGCGGCTTGCCTGCCTCAAGGACAATCTCTATCTGCTTAAGGTCAAGCTCGTCAACAACATCAAAATATTTTGACAATGAAGAAACAAGCATCTGCGAGCTTTCAGATCCAAGCGAGATTACAGCAGCTTTCATTTTGAAGGGTCTATTAAAAATCCTCCCTCCTTGAGTATATTCTGGCCAATAAGCACTTTGTATGACATGTGCTTCCTGTCAGCAAGTGTAAATTTTGACTCAACCTCTTTTCCTTTGAGCATTATTTTTGCAACAATAACAGGCCTTACGCTTGAGCCTGATGCGCTCTTTACAAGCGTTGTATCTATTATAGGGCCTAAAGAAAGCGATGCTGCAAGGTCTGTATCCATTGACGACTTTGTTGCTCCTGTATCTATCCTTGCAATTGCCTTTTTGTCCCTGCTTCCGTTCATGCTCTTGACTGTAACTTTTTCAGTCAGCCCGATCAGCACTTTAGCAGGTTTTGCAGTTTTGTCAGCTTGTTTCAATCCTATACCCCCGAATATGACAAATCAGTGCAAAATATATAAGGTTTTCTAAACCTGGTCAAACAAAGAAGCCACTTTTTCCTGGCCAAGAGTGAGTATAAAAGGCACAAGCTTTGGCCCCCTTTCCTTGTTGAGGAGCACAAAATAGCATGCCCTGAAGAAATCTGCAGGCTTCAGCCCGTTCTCTGTTATTATTGAGTAGAATTCATTGAAAAGCTCTTCCTCCTGCCATTTCTTTTCCCTTAATTTCCCGGCAGCCTGCTTTAATGCCCTTTTCTCATTATCAGCAAGCTTAATGCCTGCATGAAGTTTTTTCTGTACAACAAACCTGAACTCATCAGGAGCATATTTCTCAAGCCAGTTTTTTATGCATGTTGCCCTGAGAACTGCCCTTTTCATGTCAGCCTCGTCCTTAATCATATCTTTGAAATATTCAACTGCATCTGTTACATTTCCCTCGCAAATCTGTATTACATTAACAAGGTGCCTGAACGGCAGCTGCACAGGCATTTTTTCAGGTACGCCGTCAACTGCGCACAGCTCGTATGTCCTTTTCATTGAAGCAAGCTTTTTCTTGTCCTCAACATCAGACTTGCCGTAATATGCCTGCTCAACCCTGTCAAAATCAGAATATATCTTAAGGACATCGAGGTCAAATGAAATTGCAAACTCCCTGTTGGGCCTTGTGCCGCAGAAAAGGTAGCGCGCTATTGCAGGCTCATAAATGTCAAGAACCTCGCGCAGTGTTATTACATTTCCAAGCGAGCTTGATATCTTTCCCCCTTTTCCTTTTATTGTTACAAAATCATACATCTGGTATATAGGCGGCATGTCTCCCCATACTGCTTTTTGTATCTGCTCTCCTGTATCTCTCGAGCCTCCGGGTGTTGAATGGTCTTTTCCTCCTGGCTCAAAGTCAACCTGCTCATAATGCCATCTCATTGGCCAGTCTACTCTCCAAGGCAGCTTTACAAACCCGGATTTTCTTATATCAACCTTCTCGTCATAACCACATTTGCACTTTATCCTTACAGAATATTCCTCGTCATACTCTGAGATAGAAACCTCATCTTTCTTGCATTTTGGGCAGTATGCTGACAATGGAAGCCATTCTTTTTTCAAAGGCTCGTGCCTGTACTTGTCAAGAATCTCTCTTATTTTTTCTCTTGCGCGCAATGCCTCGCGCATCTGCTCTGCATATTTGCATGCCTTGTACATCTCGTTCTGCCTTATGAATTCAGGCGCGATGCCGACTTCTGGAAGGACATCCTCAACTGCCTTTTCATTATGCTCTGCATAGCTTTTATGGCAGCCCCATGGGTCTGGCGTTTCTGTTATAGGCATCCTTAAGAATTTTTCAAGCTCCTCAGGATTTGGCATGTTTTTCGGGACTTTCCTGAATACATCATAATCATCCCAAGAATAAATGAACCTGACTTCTTTGCCAATATTGCGCAGCGCCCTTGCAACAAGGTCTACTGTGATTATCTCTCTGAAATTTCCTATGTGCACAACGCCTGAAGGTGTTATGCCTGCTGCAACAGTATACTTTTTCTTGTCGCCCCTCAGCTCTATAACCCTTCTTGCAACTACATCAGCCCACTGCATTGAGCCTGCAAGCGCAGGCTCTTCCTCATGAGGAACTTGTTTTGGTTCTTTCTTTTGCCTTGGCATATTCTCTGCATAGTTAACTATTTATATAAATATGTTTCTAAAGGTTTTATGGGGTATTACGACGAAATAAGTTCTGGATACAATGAGCTTCATGCAGAAGAGCAGAAGAAAAAATTCAATCTTGTCAAGAAATACATAAAAGGAAAAGTGCTTGATGTAGGCTGCGGCACAGGATTAAGCACTCCCGAAGGCGCAGTTGGCATTGACCCAAGCCCAGGGCTTCTAAAGCTCAATCCAAACAATGAAAAAATTCTTGGCAGGGCAGAATGCCTGCCTTTTGAAGACAAAAGCTTTGACACAGTCATCAGCCTTACAGCAATACACAACTTTGATGACATTGAAAAGTCACTCAAAGAAATGAAAAGGGTGTCAAAAGGAAGAATCATAATTTCATTGCTGAAAAAATCAAAAGATTTCGACCAAATCAAAAAACTCATTGAAAAAGAGATAAAACCTGACAAAACTATAGATGAGGAAAAAGATTTAATCTTTCTGAAGTTGTAAAAAATACCATAACATTTATATCTAATACAGCAAAACCCCCAAGTATCAGTAAAATAAGAGGTGACATTTAATGAGGAAAATATGTGTTATTAATCAAAAAGGAGGAGTAGGAAAAACAACAACGACTGTAAACCTTGCAATAGGCCTTGCAAGAAAAAAAAGAAGAGTTCTTGTTTTGGATCTTGACCCTCAGGGCAACATTTCTACATGCATAGGCAAAAGAAGCGAAAAGGATATGTATGATGTTCTGATAAACGGCGATGACCCGCTTGAATGCGCAACACAGGTTGAGCCGAACCTTGACATAATCTCATGCTCAAAGAACCTGGCTGAAGCTGAAATTATACTGACAGGAAAGCACAAGAGAGAGCATGCATTGAGAAAATCAATGGAAGACATACATGAGGAGCATTATGATTTTGTTATAATCGACTGCCCGCCTTCTGTATCGCTGCTTAATATAAACGCACTGCTTTATGCAGAGGAGGCAATCATACCTGTTGCAACACAGTCATTGTCATACCTCGGGCTTAAGAAAATGATTGATGTTATTGATGAGATTAACGAGACATTTGAGCATGACCTGATGATAAGCACAATTGTTCCTACAATGTATGACAAAAGAAACAGGGTATGCACAGATGTGCTGAAAAAAATAAATTTGGAGTTCAACGGCCTGACTGTTGACCCGATTAGGGTTAACTCAAAGCTCATTGAAGCGCCCGGGTTTGCAAAATGCATATTTGATTATGCAAAGGCATCAAGGGGCGCAAGGGACTACAAAAGCCTTGTCGAGTTTGTAATCAAAAACGATTAAGCGCCAAAACTCACCATGGAGTACAAAGAACTCTTCAAAAAAATATTTTCTTCTTTTATTCCCTCTGAATATAGTGAGTTTGCTGAAAAAGGCTTTAAGGATGTATTCAAGCACCTGTTTTTTGTTCTTTTTATTTTCATTATGATTATGGCAGTTACAAACATACCAAAGGTTGTTATGTATCCTGCAAAGTTCAGCTCAGAATTTGAAAAGTTTGAGACATTCAACATAAGCGTTAATGCTTCTGCATCTGAAGTTGTTGACCTGTGGCTGTTCAAGATTGACACAAACAACAATTCAGAGATAAGCAGGGAAGGCGTTATGTTTTCAAAAGATTATTTGCAGATAAAATATTTGAGGTTCATGCCTCCTATAAAGGAAGACATAACATTGTACAAAAATCTTGTCACATCATCAAGCCAGGTAATGGGAAAGCTCATACTTTTTGGCGTACTTCTTATACCCTCGCTTTTGTTCGCAAGCTACCTTTATTATTTAATCAAGTTCATGCTTTTCATAATAATTGCAACACTTATTGGATTTATCATTGCAAGGGTTGCAAAGCATGAAATATCATTTTCAGCAGCATACAAGGCATGCATTTTTGCATCTCCAATGCTTATGCTTGAGCTTGTTGTGCGTGTTTTCAACATGGGAATATGGGTTGAACAGCTAATTCCATTGATATTATTCCTTGTTTACTGCGGATTGGGCATTTGGAAGGCTGGAAACGCAGGAAAAGGCAGAAAAAAGGGCGTTTTTGAAACAATCCCTGCAAAAGGGCACATATTTTCTGAGTAGTCCAATATATATTTATAAATAAGGTATGATTTACTACTTTAAATGGAGAAACAGCAGTCTTTTGTTGATGCAAAAAAGGAGATGGTCAGGGTTGACCACCTGATATTTGTAAGCCTCAAGTACTCAAGGACTGTTGACGTCATCAAAAGCGTAATCAAGCGCCTTATCTCATCATATGAGATGGCAATGAAAGGGCTGCTTGAGTCTGCGTTTGAAGGCGAAAAGCTCAAGCAGGCAATGCACGGCCCAAAGACAATGAGGGACGCGGTTGCAAGCACATACCCTGAGACTGCAGAATACATGGAATTTTACAGGTTCCTCAGGGAGCTTGACAAGGCAAAAGTCAATGCAAAGCTCAACGAGTTCAGGAGGCACGTTACTCTTGTAACAAGCGTTGATGAAGAAGAGCATTATGTCAAGATTGAGACTGTTGAAGAATATTACGAAAAAACCAAAAAATTCATTGATTTGGTTGACAAGCTGATACATAAATGAGATGGGGGTAGAATAAATGAGCGAACAATTAGAGACAAAGCATATTATCAAAATAAGGATGAGTGTTTACGGCAGGGTGGACCAGTCTGACATTATAGGCGCCATCTTTGGCCAGACAGAGGATGTTCTTGGAAAAGCGCTTGACCTTAGGGAGCTGCAGAGAAAGAACAAGGTTGGAAGGATAGAGGTTGAGATACACACACAGCCTGACAAGGTTGTTGCAATCGTCACAATACCAAGCGGGCTTGACAGGGTTGAGTCTGTAATCATTGCTTCTGCACTTGAGACAATCAAGAAGATAGGCCCGTGCAAGGCGCAGGCAAGGGTTGAGAGCATTGAAGACATCAAAAGGATAAAGATGCGCGAGATTATTGAAAAGGCAAAGCAGGTTCTCCAGAAATTCATGTCAATCTCTGTTGACTCGCAGGAGCTTGTTGACAAGGTTGTTGAAGAGGTCAGGAAAAGCCAGACACAGGAGTACGGTGAGGACAAGCTTATAGGCGGGCCGAACGTTGAAAAGCAGGACGAGATAATAATGGTTGAGACAAAGCAGGAGCTTCTTAACCTGCTGAGCCAGGGAATAAAGAACTGCATAGCTGCTGAGGACAAGACAGAAAGTAAGACACTGAAAGAGCTTGCAGAAACAAAAGTAATAACTGCGCTTATCAACAGGGGCAAAGAATTCTGGCTCAAGAAAATACTTGAAAACTGCGAGATAGATTATCTTACAAAGCCTGAGTTCGGCACAAGGGTTGTCGACATGCAGAGCAAAGAGATATACAAGGCAGTAAGGTCAAGGGTTTCAACAAAGCAGATACTCAGCAATGACCAGAGGATTCCAAAATCGCCTGCCAGCCAGGGCCAAAGGCCACAGTACCAGCAAAGGCCGCAGCAATACCAGCAGAGGCCTGCCCAAAGGCCGGTACAGCCGCAAAGGCCTGCACAGCAACCGCAGAGGCAGCAGATGAGCCTGCCTGCTGAAGAAGAAAAGCTGTTCAAAGATAAGTTCAATGACCTTAAAGATTCTAAAGATGCAATAATAATTGACAGGAACAAGGAAGTTCTTGGCCAGGTGCCTGTTGCAGATTTGGCGAGCACAATGAAAGGTATTGGCTCAAAGATTTTCGCAATTGTAATCCATGACAAGATCCCAAAGGATATTGTTATGAAAGCTGAAAGGCACAAAGTCAGGTATCTTGTGGGAACTGAAACTGAAAAGCCAAGCAGCACTGTCAGGTTTGTTAAGCTGTAAGTGAAGGTAATTGTTGATAATGATTAAGATAAAAAGGATTGACAAGACAGTAAAGCTGCCTTCATATGCACATGAAGGCGATGCAGGCATGGACTTGTATTCTGCAGAATCATATGTTCTTAAGCCCGGTGAAAGAAAGATGCTGAAGACAGGCATACATATGGCAATACCTTCAGGGTTTGTCGGACTTGTATGGGACAAGTCAGGCGTTGCTGCAAACCACGGCGTCAAGACAATGGCTGGTGTTGTTGATTCTGGCTACAGAGGTGAAGTCTGTGTTGTCCTCAATAATCTGAGTGACAAAAACTTTATAATAGAAAAGAACATGAAGGTTGCACAGATGCTAATACAGCCGGTTGAGAGAAGAAAAATAGTTGAGGTTGACACGCTTGATGAGACCTCAAGAGGTGAAGGCGCCTGGGGATCAACAGGCATGAAATAAATGGAAACATGGACTTATATTAAAAACCTTATAAAAGACAAATACGTAGCTTCTGTTACACCTTCTTCAAGATTTGCTGTCAAAAAGATTTGCGCCAAGATTAATTTCATGAAAAAGAATGTTATAGTCGAATACGGGCCAGGCACAGGAGCAATATCAAAGAACATTCTTAAAAACATGAACAGCAGCTCAAAGCTTATACTAGTTGAGACCAACAAAAATTTTGTAAAAAAACTCAGGAAAATAAATGACCCAAGGGTTTTTGTTTTCAATGACTGCGCAGAGAATATCAAAAGCATACTTGGAAGCTGCGGGGAAGATGAGGCTGATTATGTAATATCAGGCATACCATTTTCATATTTTGACAGCAAAAAAAGGGACAGCATTACAAAAAACACAATGCAGGCCCTTAACGGCACAGGCAAATTCGTTGTTTACCAGTTCACGAATGATGTGAAAGAAAACCTTGAAACGCATTTCAGCGATGTAAAGAGAAATTTCGAGCTAAGAAATCTCCCTCCTTTAAGGATTTTTGAGGCAAAGAACCATTAAGTCAGTAAGGTTTAAATATAAATTCTCTAACAAATACAGCATAAGAGGTGATAGTTAATGGTAAGAGTTGCAATTAATGGTTTTGGAAGAATAGGAAGGCAGGTTCTGCAGGCAGGCATTGACGACCCTGAGATTGAATGGGTTGCTGTGAATGACCTTACTGATACAAAGACACTGGCATACTTGTTAAGATATGATTCTACACAAAAGCTTCCTAATGTAAAGACAATAGAGGCAAAAGAGCACAGCATTGTTGTCAATGGCAAGGAGATCAAGGTTGTATCAGAGCTTGACCCTGAAAAGCTGCCGTGGAAAGAGCTTAATGTTGATGTTGTTATTGAAAGCACAGGACTGTTCACAAAAAAAGCAGATGCATTAAAGCATATCAATGCAGGAGCAAAAAAAGTTCTTATTTCAGCTCCTTCAAAAGACTGCGACATAACACTTGTAAAAGGTGTTAATGAGGCCAGATACAACGGCGAGCAGGTTGTGTCAAATGCATCATGCACAACAAACTGCCTTGCTCCAATGGCAAAAGTTCTTCAGGACAACTTCGGCATAGAGCATGCATTCATGACAACATGCCATGCATACACAGCTGACCAGAGGATACAGGACACTTTCCATAAAAAAGACCCAAGAAGGGGAAGGGCAGGCGCAATTAACATAATCCCGACCTCAACAGGAGCTGCAAAAGCTGTTGCAGAAGTCATACCTGAGCTTAAGGGAAAGATGGACGGCATTGCATTAAGGGTTCCTATCCCAACAGGCTCGATAACTGACTTTGTGGCAAGATTAAAAAAGAACACAACAGTTGAAGAGGTAAATGCACTGTTCAAAAGCGTTGCAGAGAATGAGCTAAAAGGCATCATTTCATACAGCGAGGACCCTATTGTCTCTGCAGACATAGTCCATGATCCGCATTCATGCATATTTGACCCTGCGCTGACAAGAGTCATAGACGGCAGCCTTGTAAAGGTATTTGGCTGGTATGACAATGAATGGGGCTATTCATGCAGAATGGTTGATATGGCC
>JAHWHF010000097.1 GCA_019323415.1 Candidatus Woesearchaeota archaeon
TCTCTTGATGGAGGGTCTACTTCAACAACATATACTTCAACACCGTCCCTTGTTTCCTTATCAATGTCTGTAGCAATTCCGCCAAGCTGCCTTGTAGCAATCTTTTTTGCTTCTGCCTCTGTTATTGGCTGTTCATCTTCTTCAACAGGCTCTTCCACAGGCTCTTCAACAGCTTGTTCAGCCTGCTGCCCTGTTACATCAGGAGCCAATGGAGTCAGATTCTGCTGGCTGGCATTATCCTCAGCAGCTTCATTTGCACAGCCTGCCAAGAGAATACATATCAATAGAATCATTAATTTTCTCATAAAGCACCTCTTAATGCATTATTAGAAAATATTAGTATTTATAGTTAACTAAAAAAAATAAAAAAAATCAGTTTTCATCTAATAGTTCTTCAACACCATCTATGATTGCTTGAAGAGAAAGCTTAGTGATTTTCTGGTTGCCTGCCATTTTGCCAATATCACTTAATTTCCTTAAGTGCGCGCTCATAGCATCATTTACCATTTTCTCATTTTCAGCATTCATGATCTTCATTCCGGGTGTTGTTTCACCAGTATGAAAATCAAACTCTTCAAATGTCACCATGTACCATGGAACCATTTTTACTCACCTTCCTTAGTCAAGTAAATATTGACTACTTTTTCAGCCAGCCTTCCAGCTCTTCCGTCCCAGTCTGCATTGCTCCAGTCACCAGGCAGGCTTTCTCTTTCCTTTTCTATGTCATCTCTGACTAGTTTTGCGACTTTACCTGCCTTATGAATAAGCAAACCTGTGTTGTCTGAGGGAAGTTCATGGCCTAGCATTTTTTCCAGCACTGGAACTGCTTTTTCACATGCATTGTGCAGTTCTATTGCTCTTGTTGCTGTTATCCACATTTTCTTTTACCTCCTTGGTTTGTTGTATGTTCTATCCATAGCATTTGCTGTGAAAAGAGTTGCTCTGATTGCATTGATTGTTGCACCATTGTATTCTCCTTGTTCTTCCAGCAAATTTCTGGATGCTTGAAGTTTTGTTTCAAGCTCACCTACATCTTTTTCCCACTCACGCACACGCTCTTGTCCCATTGGAGCTCCAGTGCTCCACCATTTGAATTGAATTTGGGGTTTATTTTCCCTAACTCTTCCAAGTATGTTCTCAATAACCCCAAGCACTTGCTCCATTTCTTCTCTTTGGCTCATGTCACAAACCTCCACATCACCGCTGTTATCAATCCAATGATCATAATTATCATTGGGAGTTTGTCAGGAATCTTTATTCCCATGATTAGCAGCCCTATAGCTAGAATAGCTATACCTCCTGCTATTTTCATAACATCCAGGTTAACAAATGCCAACAGCTTAGGTCCAAGGCCTGCAGCCAACACTACTATGATTGTTGCGATTATGCCTGCAAGCAATGCTGCAAACATTCTTTCTCTTACTGTCCCTTTGAACAGCACTGCTGTCAATATTGCTCCTGGCCCTGCCATAAACAATACTGCAAGTGCAAATGCATTCTCAGGCTTGAACATTCCAGCTAGAGCTGCCAAAGGCACTGGGCCTGTCAAGCCGCCCATTCCAAGCATCATTGTTAATTTTTTTATATCTCTCATTTTGTATCGTCTCCAACACCACCTCGTAACATATTGGATATCTGCTAAGGTTATATATTTAATTGAATATTATACGAATAATTAACGAAATATTTATATATTATTGAATATTATACGAAAATATGACCAAGCTAACAGAATTAAGACGCAGTATTGACAGACTGGATTCGCAGCTTATTCAAGTATTGGCTAGAAGGATGAAGATAATGGACAAAGTAGCAGACTATAAACGACAGAATAAGCTTGCGATACACCAGCCTAAAAGAGAGCAGGAACTCATCAAGAACAGGATTAGTAAGTTCAAAAAGCTTGGATTTGATGATACTTTGTTTGTAAGAAGGCTGTACAAGCTGATAATTGAGAAAGGCAAACAAATACAAAGAAAAAGAATCAAATGAAAGACATAACCCCAAAACTCATTGACCTGTTCAAGCAGGGCTTTTGCACTCCGCAGATAGCAAGGATAGCAAAAAAGCTTTCAGAGCCTGCAACAACAATACATTACAACATAAAGAAGCTCGAGAGAGAAGGCGCAATAAAATCATACAAGGCTGTTTTTGACTACAAAAAGATTGGAGAGGGCCACTGCACATATCTTCTGATTAATCTTGTCCAGGAAAAATACGGCGAGCCTGAAGATGTTGCCAAGCAGCTTGCCAAGAACCCAAATGTTGAGAGCGTTGACATATGTACAGGAGACTATGAGCTTATTGTCAAGCTGAGATCTAAAGATATAGACGAATATTACGCTTTTGTAAAGATGGCTGTAAAGAAATATGGATTTTCAAAAGTCATCTCAATGACATCACTAAAACAGGTTAAGACGGAGTTTGTTGAATTATGATACTTGATAACTACAAAAATCACTGGGCTTGGTATTGCTCTGGAGAAGGGTTATCAAGGTTCATACCACAGAACTCAAACACTTGGCTATAACAAAGTGCTAATTATCGCCATAAAGCACGCGTGCCATAAACCCTTGGTTTGTTATAGCCAAGTTAAAAAATAAAATGAAAATAAGAAAATTCAGGAAACAGGATGCTTACAAGGTATCGCATTTGCTCAGGATTACACAAAAGCAGCTGAAATACCCAAAGAAA
>JAHWHF010000098.1 GCA_019323415.1 Candidatus Woesearchaeota archaeon
AAAGAGAATTAAACCTATGCTGCCCAAGGTTCCTTGAAAACATCTCAAGGCCTCTTGGCAGAAATGAAACATCAAGTGATTCAAAATGATGCATCAATATGTGCTCAATATCCGCCAGCTTGCCGTCTGAAACTGCCTCCCAGAAAGTTCCATTGTGCAATCTCTTATGCAAATCAAAAGGAATTGAGTTGTAAAACATTGATTCTTTATTTGTTGCAACTGCTTTGTAAACTATTGAATGCCCATGGAAATATCCCGGAGCATTTTTTTTCCTTGCAAACAAAGCACCATTAACAATAATATTGAACATCTGCTCAAGCTGCTGGACTGAAAAAGTATCGCGCGACCATATGCGCACTTCAGTTCTTTGGTTTTTGTCTTTAAGGGCATAGCCGTCTATGTCCTGCAAAATGTTCCATGACCTCAAATGCTGCAGGTCATGAGAAAGCCATTCCATCTTTGTTCTTTTTGTTGGGTCGCTTTTGTAGCCTTTACCTGCAGTCACCTGGCTTGCCAATGCTTGAGCCATTTTCTCAAGCTGTTCATATGATTCGTCTGTCTCGTCAATTAAGTGTAAATCGTATTTCATTTTCTATACCTCAATCCGCCTGTACCCCAATCTGTGTTCGTCTGCAATTTCTCTCAGGTTACCTACTGCACCATATACTGCAACCAGCCTTTCAATGCCCTGCATCAAACTATTTGCTTCAAAGCAAGGCACTTTACGGCCTGCAGTCTCGCCGCGGACAAGACTTGCTAAAAACATCTCATTATGATAATCGTGCTTAATCATTCCTGCCGGAAGTTTTGACATTGCAACCAATATTCGCATACCATCCTGTATCTCGCCTCTGCTGTAATCGTACACATAATATTTGCCTGAAGAAGTTTCATAATAAAGGTTGTCCTGGAATTCATCCTGCATATGAAGCTTTCTTAATCTTTCAAGTGATTCCCTTGCACGATTAAAATCAGAACTAATCATTTCTAATGCAGGCTGAAGGATTTTTTCCTTGACTTCATCATTATCGCACAGGAATTCAGGCAGATAAAAAGGTGAAATCCTGGCTTCAACAGTGAAATTATCTTTTGTCCATGTTAGTTTGTTTCCTGCAAGCTTTCCATCAGGGCATGGCTTAAAATTAACCCCGTCAAAATTCTGGTAAAACTCTGGAAACAATATAGTCGCTGATGCAATGCTCAATGGCAAATCCATAACAATCCCCCTCCAAATCTAGAACCCCTTTTACGCTTGGAATATAAAATGTATTCTTAAATCTATCGCTAAAACGGTATATAATCTGTGTCCAGCGCCAATTTAACCCTCTCAGACTGCTCGTACTGCTGTGGCTGCGGAACAGGCGCCGGCTTTAGCCTTATGTTGAATGTCCTGCACATGTATTTGCAGAAATCAAACAGTTCATCATTCCCAAAGCCGGGAAAATAATGGTTGAACCTCATTAGAGCCCTCTGGTAGCCTGGATTTAAGATGTCGCCTTTCAAAAGAAGGCCTATATCAGATACAATACCCTCAAGATTAGGGCTCTGGGCAAGTGCTTTTGCCATTTTCTCAACCAACCCCTTGTATTCAGGCCTGCCCTTTACAGTATAAAGAAACTGTATGCTCTGGTAAAACTGTAGCAGATTCTTAACTCCCCCCATATTCACCATACAGGGTAAAAGCAAAATATATAAAGATTTACCTACTCCGCGATGGTATGGGGGATGGGTTGAAGAACAAGCTAAGGGATATTCCAATTCTCGATGTTGTGAATGCGTTTTACCCGGGAATAGATTTAAAGAGAGACGGCTCCGGCTTCAAGGCGCTTTGCCCTTTCCATCAGGAGAAAACAGGCTCATTCCATGTGAACACAGGCAGGAATATATTTCACTGCTTTGGCTGCGGAAAAGGAGGGGACACTATTTCTTTTGTCCAGGAGATTGAAAGATGCGACTTTCCTGGTGCATTAAGAAAGATGTGCGAGCAGTTCAACATACCATATGAAGCAAGCCCAAGGGAAATGCAGCAGATGAAGTCAAGAAAAGACATTTACAGGCTTTACAAAGAAGCTGCTGAATTGTACCATTCACAGCTGTTCTGGCCTGCAGCCAAAAAAGCTCTTGAATACCTAGTTGAGGAAAGAAAGATAAGCGTAGATTCAATCAAGGCGTGGAAAATAGGTGTTGCATTCGGAGACTATGACTTATGCCATCATTTCAGGGATGTTGATTCTGCACTGCTTGTTGAAGCAGGGCTTATCAGGCAGTCAACAATAAGGCCGGGCGATTATTATGATTTTTTCAGGAACAGGATAATGTTTCCTATAACAAGCGCGCAGGGGCAGGTTATTGCTTTTGCAGGCAGGGCAGTTGAAAAGGACAATGATGTAAAATACATAAACAGCCCTGAATCAAGGATATATGTAAAATCAAAAACAATGTTCGGCATGGACAAGGCAATACGCGCAATAAGGACATCAAAACAGGCGATTGTTGTTGAAGGTTACACAGATGCTGTAATGGCCCACCAGCACAGCATTGAGAACTGCCTTGGAATTGGAGGAACTGCATTCACTCCTGAGCACATAAGATGGCTTTCAAACATGGTTGATGAAATAGTCCTTTGCTTTGATGCTGACAGGGCAGGTGCAAGGGAAGCTGAAAGAGTAGGCAAAGAATGCCTCAGCCAGGGAATACCGATAAGGCTTGTTGATATTGGAAAAGGAGATCCTGATGAATACATGATACAAAAAGGCAGAGATGCATTTCTTGAGCTTGTGAAAAATGCGCACAGCCTTGTTGACTTCACGATAAATGCAAGAGGGCTTATAACAATTGAAGACCCTGACAAGCAGTATGCTGCTGTAAAAGAGCTTCATGAGATTATTGACAATGTTGCAAGCCCTTTGCAAAAAAGGCTTTGGCTGAAAAGGATTGCTCATGTTCTTGATGTAAGCCTTGAATCATTGGTAAAGGATTACAGGCACCACCTGCAGTTCAAGAAAAGGCAAAAACAGCTGCAAGGCTCATCAGACCTGAATGTTGAGCAGTACCTTCTTGGGTTTCTTGCTGCAAATCCTGCGTACAGGAAAAAGGCAAACGCTCTTTTTGTTGAAGAGGATTTCTCAAAGCCAACATACGGCCTGTTTTTCAGGTTTCTGTGCACTGGAAAGGATGTTGATGATGTTATCAAGAACCCAGACCTCCAGTCTGAGAAAGACAACCTTTTTGCAGAAGCTCATAACACAAAGCTTATTGATGCTTTCAGGCAGTACTGCGGTGAAAGGAATGCAGTTGTGAGCGATGAGCAGGCTTGCGAGATAGAAGGCATCGTGCTGGCTTCGCACAACAACAACCCAAATGCACTCAAGCTTATGGAGAAGCACGTGCTTGCAAAAGAGCTGAAAGAGCTTGAGTATATTATTATTGATGCGCAAAAAAAAGGCCGGCTTGAGCCAAAGCTGGTGAATGTATACACAAGAAAATTTGCACAATATAACAGTTCAAGTTAAGTGATGTAATGTGATAGATGAAAAAGTAAAGCATGAGATAATTGAAAAGATAAAAAGCGCAGGATTTTCTTTAGAGGGAGAGATTGGCGTTACAGCAATAAGGGAGTCAACGCTTAAATTCTATGTGCAGGAAAAAGCAAAAGAGATTATAGGCACTCCAAATGTAACAAAGCTTCTTAATCTTCTTGGCTTTACAACAAAACATGCGCCAAATATTAAAGAAAGGCTTGTTGAAGAGCTGAGGGCAGTTTATACAAAAGAAAGGGTTGAAGACGCGCTTAACAACGGGACAAGGCTTCCCTCTACAACAGAGCTAAGAAAATATCTCAAGTATCTGCACAGGTACAACACAAGACTGCAAAGAAGCGGGCTGCCAAGCGTAAGAAGTCTTATTGATTCTTTATATCCTGAATATCCCCATCTTTCATACTATGTTACTGGAAAGGTTCTGCCCGAGGATTTTGACCCGCATCAGGTTGGCGAAAGGCTAAGGCGCGAGTATTACCAGGGCCTGGACATTTCTTCAACAGGAATAAGGGAGCGAGACCTTATTTTGTACAAATGGCTTATAACATATTCAAAGGCGAAATCAAAGGCAAAGTCAAAGAAAAGAACAAAAAGAATAATAGATGAGCCAAAGCCAAAGCACCATAACAGGGTAAGGAACATCACTGATGTTGTAAAAGGCCTCACAAAAATAAAGCCTGCAAATTTTTCAATACGCGGCTCAAAAAAGCTCAAGAGGTTTGGAGGATTGAGCGAAAGCTTTACAAGAATGCTTCTCTGGTCATCATACATAATAGATGCTGCTGCTGCAGAGCAGACAGGCGTATTCAGGGAAGTTTTCCCAAATCCAATAACAGGCGTTTATCCTGTGCATGCAAAAGGAAATGAAGAAAGGTTCCTTAAGCTGAAATTCTATCCTTCTGAACAAGGGGATACATGGGTATATGCTGACCTTATGGTTGAGTCAAAGACTGAAACAGGGATGGTTGAAGTCAAGAACCTAAGGACTGCAAGCAGCCAGGCAATAAAAGA
>JAHWHF010000099.1 GCA_019323415.1 Candidatus Woesearchaeota archaeon
CACAAAAAAATGAAGCAGGCTACAAGAGAGGATGTTACTATTGACTACTGCAAAAAGTGCGGGGGCCTGTGGCTGGACAAGGGCGAGATGGAAAAAATTATAGAGATACAGCACAGGGCTATGGAGAAGTTCAGCAAACAAGAGAAAAAGCAAAAGGAAAGATTAAAAAAGCAGAAAACTAAATCAAAGAAAAAGTGAGGTGAATAAATGGCTAAAAAACTAGGAACAGGCGCAATTGTTGGCATTGTTGTTGCAGCTGTTGTTGTGCTTCTGATTTTTGTTGTTATAGGGATGTACAACGGCCTCGTAAATGCAGAAGTCAATGTTGACAATTCATGGGCGCAGGTTGAGACATCATACCAGAGAAGGGCAGACCTGATTCCAAACTTGGTAGAGACAGTAAAGGGATACAGGGATTTTGAGCAGGAGACTCTGCTTGCAGTTACAAATGCAAGAACCGCATGGATGCAGGCAGGAACGCCGCAGGAAAAAGTAAAGGCTGCTAACCAGCTTGAAGGGACATTAAAGACATTGTTTGCAGTTGCAGAAAACTATCCTGACCTGAAGGCAAACCAGAATTTCCTTGCACTGCAGGACGAGCTTGCCGGAACAGAGAACAGGATAAGCGTTGAGAGAAAGAGATACAACGATGCTGTTGGAGCATTTAACAAGAAGACAAGGATGTTCCCAACAAATATTGTGGCGTCAATGTTCGGCTTTGAGGCAAGGGAGTTTTTCGAGGCAGTTGAAGGCGCTGAGACTGCTCCGCAGGTAAGCTTCACATAAATTATTTTTATTTTTTAAAATGAAAACACCAAAAAAAGAGACTGTGTTGTCGGCATTAGTTGGGGCAGTTTCAACAAGCCTTGGCATGGTGGGCAGTAGCGGGGTATGCTGTACAGCCTCTTTGCTGACATACGGCCTTGGTGCTGTAGGCGTGTCAACACTGTTTCTGTCAAAATTTAACCAGGTATTTCTTTTGGCTGGCATTGGGCTGCTTACATTAAGCGTTGTCCTGCATTTCAACCACCCAAAAGTTTGTGTGAAAAAGAGGAAATAGCTTGGCAATAAAGAGATATTATGCGCATTTTAAGAATAATTTTTACATAGAAGGCGCGCTTTCTTTTGCAAACTATACCCTTCTTAACGGCATATTCCTTATCGGCTTTGCGCTTGCGCTTGGCGCAAACAATTTCCAGCTTGGGCTTCTTATGGCAATACCGTTGTTTGCCAACCTGCTGCAGCTTTTCTCGCCTTATATTGTTGAGACAAGCGGCACAAAAAAATACACAACACTTGTCACATTGTTCACAGGCAGGTTCATATGGGTGTTTATAGCTGCAGTTGCACTTGGCCTTGCGAAGAGCAATGATGTATTGTCAATGTTGATGGTTGTTGTGCTTCTTTCCAGCCTGCTAAGCGCAATAGGAAACCTCTCGCTTCTGAGCTGGATGAAAGACATTGTCCCTGTAAAAAAGCTTGCACGCTTCTGGGGAAAAAGAAACATGTATGCAAGCATTGGAGGCATGTCTGTTTATTTCATAGGAGCTTATCTCATTGACAAGTACGACGGAATTTCATCATACGGCTATGTGTTTGTCTTTTCAGTTTTCATAGGCCTTTGCGCTCTTGCATACCTCAGGCCAATAACAGAGGAGCAGAAAAAAAGCAGGCTTGTCAACCCAAAAGAGTTTTTCACAAAGCTCATACTTCCGTTCAAGAACCATATGTTCAGGCCTTTGCTTTATTTCGGCCTGTTCTGGGGATTTGCAATCAACATCGCATCTCCATTCTTCCTTGTATACATGGTGGATGACCTTAAGCTGAGCTTTCTCATAATCACTTTATTCATACTTGCAGAAACATTGTCAAGGATTTACGGCCTCAATATATGGAGAAAGATTGCTGAAAAATACGGCGCAAAGCCTTTGCTTATAGTGTGCGCAACAGTAACAAGCATGCTTCCTTTTGCATTCCTTTTCATCACAAAGAGCAACTACCTCCTAATATTCCCAATATTCATGATAAGCGCAATGTCTTATGCAGGCGTTGACATCACAGTAGGCCAGATGCTTTTCAAATCCTCTCCAAAAAAGGAAAGCACATATTACCTTTCTGTTTTCACTTCATTGACAGGCCTTACATCTGCATTCGGCCCTATACTTGGAGGATTGCTTGCAGAGCTGATAAAAAGCAGGGCTTATGTGCCTGCACTTGACATGCTTCCTCCTTTGAAATACATATTCATAATATCTTTCCTTTTGAGAGTGTCTTCAATCCCAATGATATACAGGCTGCATGACCCTAAGGCAAGG
>JAHWHF010000100.1 GCA_019323415.1 Candidatus Woesearchaeota archaeon
CAACGTGCCTTGACGGACAAACTTGCAATAGTGATAATGACTGTGTCAGCCTTTCATGTGAAAATAGAATTTGTGTCTCATGCAGGGATGGAAAGCTTAACCAAGGTGAAGAGGATGTTGATTGCGGAGGCCCATGCACTGCATGCCCAGAAGAGGAAATACCAGCACCTCCAGGATGCGTTGACAAGTTCAGCTCATGGCATATTTTGCTCTTGCTCATATTGCTTGTCCTAGTTGGCTATGGTGCTGACAAAGGCTATGAATTCTATCTAAAGAAAAAGAACAAGCCAATGCCAAAATGGCTGACATACATAAAAGAAGAGCAATGGGTATCATACACAGCAATGGCTGTGCTTGCCATTATTTCAATACTTTCATTGATATTTGACAATGCATGCTTTGAAGACTGCCTGCCGTTCAAGTCAAAATACCTTCTATTGATTGTAAACATAATTTTGATCACACTTCTGATTGTAAGAGTCTACAGGCTTGAAAAAGGCCTAAAGCCATTGCAATTATATAATAAAGACTGGAAAAAATGGCTAACTGCGTTTATTGCAGTATCTGTATTGATTGCAGGATTTTATCTGCACAGGTTCTTTACAAAATCGTGCATGCTCCAGTATCCATACTATAGGGTGCACCCATTGATGTGGTTCCTGCCATTGTTCATACTTTCAGTATTATTCCTGGCATACCTGGCATATAAGTTGGTAAAAGAGTACAGCCCAGGATTATTCCATGCGCCTAAATTTAGGCCAGAACCTGCGCTTAAGCCAGCACCAATAATAATGCCAAAGCCGGTTGCAGCTGTAAAGCCAGTTAAGCCAAAAATAATGCCCAAGCCAAAGCCATTGCCAAAAGCAAAGCCAGTTATAACTCCAGTTCCAAAACCTAAGCCTGCAATTATGCCTAAGATTAGGAAGATTATAGGCCCATCAGCGCCTGTATTTGCAGATTTGGATGGCATGTCTCCTGCTTTGCAGAAAGTCAAGGCGCAGGTAGAGGGAATGTTTGTTGAGGCATATGAAGCTTTGGATGAAAACAGGCTTGAGGATGCACAGAAAATCGCATCAAGCATTTCAAAGAAATACAAGACATTGCCAAAAGAATTAAGGGATGATATTTATTCAGAAATAATGATTCTTTACAACAAGATTGAAAAGGCAATTTAAGCTGTTAAGTTCAAATGATTAAAATAGATGGCTCAGTTCTTGAAGGAGGAGGGCAGATAGTCAGGACAGCGCTTTCACTTTCATCACTGACAAAAATGCCTTTCAAAGTTTCTAACATTAGGAAAGGAAGGGAAAAGCCTGGCTTAAAGAACCAGCACCTTTATGCAATCAGGGCATTAAAAGAAATATGCGAAGCAAAAATACAAGGAGATGAGCTTGCTTCAACAGAGCTTCTTTATGTCCCCCAGTCATTGAAAGGAGGAAAGATTGACATAAACATACAGACAGCAGGCTCAATAACTCTTGTGCTCCAGGCAATATTGATGCCTTTAATGTTTGCTGACAAGAATTCAACAGTAACAATAACAGGAGGCACAGACACAAAATGGAGTCAGCCAATAGACTTCCTCAAGCACGTTCTTTTGCCGCAGCTAAAAAAATACTGCTCAGATATTGAGATAAAGGTGATGCGCAGAGGCTATTATCCAAAAGGACAGGGAAAAGTAATAGTTGAAATCAAGCCAAAATACCATTTGAAGAATTTCCAGTCATTTGAAGAAATACAAAGGAAAATTTACGAAGAAATACCGCATATCAACTTAACAGAGCAGGGGGAGCTTGTCCAGATAAAAGGCATAAGCCATGCTTCAGCAGACTTGATGAATGCAAAAGTTGCTGAAAGGCAGGCAGAGTCTGCAAAAGAAGAGCTGAAAAAAATATACAGCACTTCAATTGACATAAATGCAGAATACACCCAGACAGAAAGCACAGGTTCAGGAATTACATTGTGGGCAATATTTGCAAAAAACAGGGATGTTGACCCGAATAATCCTGTTATACTTGGAGCTGACGAACTCGGCGAGAAAGGAAAGCCTGCAGAAAACATAGGCAAGCAGGCAGCAGAAAAACTAATGAAAGAAATTGAATCAAAATCTCCAGTTGACCAGCTTATGGCAGATAATCTTGTGCCTTGGCTTATATTTGGAGGCCAGTTCAGGGGAAGCGATATAACATTGCATGCAAAGACAAACGTATGGGTTGTAAACCAGTTTTTTAAGGATAAGTTAGAAATAATTGAAGAAGAAAAACTTATTCTTTCCCATTAACTCATTAAAGCCAAGTCAATGTCTGCATGAAGCTTTATGACTTCATCATATATCTTTTGCTTCTCTTCAAGATCAGAATCAGGGATATCATCATAAGC
>JAHWHF010000101.1 GCA_019323415.1 Candidatus Woesearchaeota archaeon
AATGTGAAGAATGTTTATCTTGAGCAGCTTTACACATTCAGCGAGCCAAAAAGAGACCCAAGGACAAGAGTCATAACTGTAAGTTATTTTGCATTGGTGCATCACAAGGATTTCAAGCTAAAAGCTGACACAGATGTGTCTGATGTGGCATGGCATTCTGTTTATTCATTGCCAAAGCTTGCTTTTGACCACAAAGAGATTATTGACTTTGCATTGCAAAGGTTAAGGTCAAAGATTGGGTATACTAATATTGTTGTTGGCCTGCTGCCTGATGAGTTTACATTAAGCGATATGCAGAAGGCGTATGAAATAATACTTGACAAAGAGATTGATAAAAGGAATTTCAGGAAAAAGATTTTCTCATTGGATATAATTGAAGAGGTTGCAGGCAAAAAAACAGGAAAGTTCAGGCCTGCGCAACTGTATAAGTTCAAGTCAAAACAAGTTGAGATATTCAAAGTAGAATTCAGGCCTAATTTCTAGCACTCTTTGTATTCTCTATGCTCGCTTCCTTCTTTAGCTCCAAAATTAAGAACAGGCTTTTTGTTTTTGTTAACATGCGCTGCTTTTATCTCGCCTATGAATATGGTATGGTCGCCTGTTGTGAGCTGGTCAACAAGCTTGCATTCAATATTAACAACAGCATCTGCAAGCAAAGGTATGCTTACTTCTTTTGCATCTGCTGTCTTTATGTTTGCTTCTTTAAACTTGTCAGTATCTCTTCCTGATGTTGAGCCTGCCAAATCAATCACATCTATCATATCTTTGCCAACAAAAGCTATAACAAATTCCTTTGAATGCTCAATGCATGAATGTGTGTATCTTGCAGGAGCTATGCTTACGCAGTACATTGGAGGGCTTCCTGAAGTTCTCATGCTCCAGCCAGCAGGCATTAAGTTAGCTTTGCTGTCTTTGTCTTTAGAAACAACCAATACAACCTGCTCAGGCTTGCAGTACTGCCATACATTTGATATCATCTCTTCTTCCATAGGAAACTCACCTACACACCAGTAATACTAATTAAATCCTATAAAAATGTTACCGATTAGATTTATATATCTCCATGCCAAATCAAATCAAGAAAAAGAGAGGTTCTTGGGGAGGTTAAAATGTCAGATGAATCTATTGAGAATGCTGTAGAAAAAGTATATCAGAAAACCAACGGAAAATACGGATATTCAAGTGCTGGAGGCAATGGAAGCATACCTGTGATAACTGCAACAGGTGCAGGCCTTGCTGAAACATGGGAAAACTCGCTTCTTGGATTATGGGAGCATGGCGGAAAAGCTCCAACAGAATATGATAAAAAATTAGCAGGTGCAACAGATGAGCCAAGCCATGACTGCACAATGATTATGACAGTTGAAGACCCTTCATCTGAGCCATTTATACACAGGGCATTTCCAGGAGGCTTGGAAGACCTTGAAGAATACAGGCAGGAAGTTCTTGACGGAATAAAAGACCATTGGGTAAGAGACCCTGATGACCCTACAGATGACAGATGGGAATATACATACCACCAGAGAATATTTGCATATGAAGTTCCAGGCTTGAAAGGCAGGATTGACCAGCTTGCAAAAGCAATTGACAAGCTGTCACAGGCGCCTCATACAAGAAGAGCCCAGGCAGTCACATGGCAGCCATGGTTTGACCAGGAATGTTATGATCCTGCATGCCTGCAGTCAATTTGGCTAAGGGTGTTGCCAGATAATGAAGACATATGGCGCCTTAATATGAATGTAAGGTTCAGGAGCAGAGATGCGTATGATGCTGCTTTTATGAACTGCTTTGCATTAATATCGCTGCAGGAAAGATTGGCAAACCAGCTTGCTGAAAAAACTGGCAGGGAAGTAAAGCTTGGAAGATATCTTGATATCTCAGACAGCTATCACATTTATGGAAGAAGAATCGCGCATTTCGAAGAAAATTTTTTAGGGCGGGTTAAAGAAAGGACATTTGAAGACAGGACATGGGACAGGAAGTTTGCAGAAGAATTCTTTGCAGAGGCAAGGCCTGCAATAAAAAAGAAGATTGAAGAAGTTGATTCAAGAAGGCCTCCAAAAAGAGGACAATGAGAAGATACGGCAAACTCATTTACATTGAAGGTCCTGACGGCGCTGGCAAGACAACACAGGCAAAGCTTGTTGAGCGTGAGCTTGAAAAATGCGGCTACAGGGTTTTTCCAATCAGAGAGCCTGGTGGAACGCGCGTTTCAGAGCACATAAGGGCCATACTTCTTGACCCAAACTGCTCTAACATGTCTGACAGGACAGAGCTTTTTCTTTTTGAAGCTGCAAGAGCACAGATTTACGATGAGCTTGTTGTCCCTGTTATGAGGGGCGACTACAAGTTCATATACAAAGGCCAGGAATTTTATCTGAAAAAAATAAAAAACAAAATAGCAATTGTCAGCGACAGGGGCAGGTTCTCATCTCTTGGCTACCAGGGATTTGCAAGAGGATTGTCTATTGATGAGATAGTAAGGCAGAATTCATTTGCAACAGAAGGCATAAAGCCTGACCTGTCTGTTATTATTGACATTCCTGCAAAGACTGGCTTGAGCAGGGCAAGAAGAAAATCAGGCAAAGGAGACAGGATTGAGCAGGAAGATGTAAAATTCCATGAAAGAGTGAGAAAAGGCTATCTTTCAATCCCAAGAATACATCCTGACGAGAATATTGCAATTGTTGACGGAAGAGGCACTGAACATGAAGTATTTGAAAGAATAAAGAAAGAGCTTTACAAGATACTATAACATACTATAATTTTAAATAACACTTTCTATTATTTGAATTAAATTGAAACAAGAAACATCTAACAAGCTAAAG
>JAHWHF010000102.1 GCA_019323415.1 Candidatus Woesearchaeota archaeon
GAACACTGCTCTTGCAAACGGAATAACACTTGGCTGGCTGGCTCTTCAGAGCATGAGATACCTTTTCGGAGGGCATTTTGAAGGAATTTGGCTGAGGTTTGTTGTCAATCTTGTTATCCTATTTTATGCAGGGCTTATTGTGTATTTCTCGTTCAGCCACAAAATATCAGCAAAATGGAGCTTTTTGCTTGCATCACCAACCCCTGTTTATTTCCTTGGAACATTTGCTGTGCTCTGGGGCTTTGGTGTGCTTTCAGTTGATGCTTATGTTTTCCTTGACATACTTATTCTGTATTTGCTTGTGGGTATTCTTATAATGCTGTTCAGGAAGATGGTGAAGCCTGCAATAGTCTGATTTTCCAGTAAAATTTAATAACTTGCTCAACATAACCCCCTATATGGACAAGTTTAGATTCATTATTGCACTGCTTGTTGTAATGCTGTCAGCTAATTTAGTTTATGCTGCAGATGTCAACACTTATTCAGCTGCCTTTAATATGGTTGGTGAAAAGGCTGTTGTTAAGGTGGATGTTCTTTTTAACCAGAAAACAACAGAGCAGCTCAAGTTTGACATACCTTCAGATTATGAGGGGCTTTCTGTATATGTGAATGATGATCCTGTAAAGGCTGATGTAGATAATAATGTGCTTACTGTTGATGTTATACAGAAAGACAAGGTCAGCTTTTCATATGCAACATCTGAGTTTGTTGACAAGCAAAATTTCATCCTGAACCTTAAGATGGATTTTGATGCTGACAATGTTATGGTTGCTCTTGTGCTGCCTGAAGGCGCTACACTTGAAAAGCCCATTAAAGAGGGAGACCTTACAACAGGCTCAATTTACCCTAAGCCGGATGAGTCAACAACAGACGGCAGAAGCCTTATGTTCGGCTGGCTGTGGGAGAATGTGAATAAGGGTGATGAATACTCAATTTTTGCGCAGGTAAGGCCTGAGCCTGAGTTCCCATTATGGCTGATTTTGGTCATTTCAGCAGCTGCTGTTGCTGCTGTAATTTTGGTCATTTTTGCCCGAAAAGCTGAAACCAAGGTGATTGTCGAAAAGCAGGATATGGTCGAGAAACACCTAAAGACAGACGAAGAGCAGATTGTTAATGTATTGAAGCTAAAAGGCGGCTCTACAGAGCAAGGGACATTAAGAGTGGCTACTGGTTTTGCAAAAGCGACCCTATCTAGGATTCTTAAAGAGCTTGAAGAAAGAAATGTCATCTATAAGGAAAAAAGAGGCAAAAAGAACCTTATTTTCCTGAAAAAGTAATTCTGGAACAATATGGAACAATCAGAAGCAATTTTAGCCTTTTTTTGGCGATTCTGAGCTTCAGTTCCATAGACAAAATATAACTATTTACTCACCTATACTAGTTGCTATACAGTCCCAATGCTTGGTGCCAATGTTGCTGTCACGTATGTGATGCGTATATCTGGTGCTCAGCACATCCAGGCATTGGGTTACATTAAACGGAGGTCATGAAAATGAAAAAACTAATGGCATTGTTTCTGACTTTGCTAATGCTGGTTTCAGTAGTACCGCTGGCATTTGCTGAGAACGAAACAGAGGACGAAGATGACACTGTTGTTGTCGTTGTCGTAGGAGCAGACGACTCAGATGACAATGAGACAGAAGATGAAGTCGAAGACGAAGTAGAAGACGAAGAAGAGGAAGAGGTTGAAGTAGAAGATGAAGTAGAAGACGAAGAAGAGGAAGAAGTAGAAGATGAGGTCGAAGACGAAGAAGAGGAAGAAGTTGAAGTAGAGGACGAAGAGGAAGTAGAAGTTGAGGTCGAAGACGAAGAAGAGGAAGAGGTTGAAATCGAAGCAGAAGTTGCTGAAGCAGCAGGCGTAACACCTGACTCCCCATTATGGGGCCTTGAAAGGGCTCTGGAAAGGGTCAGCCTTGCATTGACATTGGGCAAATCAGCAAAAGCGCAGAAAGGCCTTGCACATGCACATGAAAGGCTAATGGAAGTGCAGGCAATGCAGCAGGCTAAAAAGCTTGACAAGGCGCAGAAAGCTGTAGATGCTTATGAAGATGTAATGGAAGATGTTGAAGGCGATGTTGAAGAGCTTGGCAACGGAGACGGTGAAGAGCAGCTTGCTGAGAATGTTGAGATTGAGCAGGCACTTGCTGAGAACGAGGCTATCGTTAACAAGATTAAGCTGAATGTCAAGAACCTTGGCGAAGAGGACCAGCTAAAGATAAGAGAAATGGTTGAGAGCATGGAAGGCGTTAACAGCCAGTTCAAGGTAAAGGTCCAGGAAAACAAGAACAAGGCAATGATAAAAATCAAGGCTGAGAAAGGAGCTACAGACGAGGAGATCAAGGCTCTTGAAGATGCTTTGAAAGCAGGCAAGGAGCTTGCAAAAGTAAGGATCGTCAAGCAGGGAGAAGGCGTTGTCAAGGAGAAAGGAAAATCTGTTGACGATGAAGATGAGGATGAGAATGTTACCTCAGCTTCAAAAGGCAAGGGAAAGAAAAGCTCTGACAGCTCTGAAACAGAAGATGAATCTGAGGAGGAATCAGAATAAATAAATTATTTTTTTATTTTTTTTATTTTCAGTAAACATCATGCTCATACGTATCACGAAGGTGGAAAAAATGATAACACAAACATATGAAAAACCAAAGGTACAGGCGCAGGCCTATGACATATACAGCCCGCATGTTGAGATAAACAGGCCGATTGCAGAGCTTAACGGGCTTACTGTCAGGAAGATTGCCAACTTAATTCATAATTCATTGATGCTTGTTGAGCATAGGGAAGGCATTTACTACAACACTGCATCAAGGCTGTATGACAAGCTGACAGCAGGCCTGACAGGAAGGCAGAAAAACATACTTGACAGGCTGCTTTACTATGAGTACGGCTCAGACGACAAGGAGTTCAAGTACAGGTATGTAAGGCTGAAGCAGATAAGGAAATTCGAGCTTGTCAACACAAAGGAAATCAAGCTTGGAGAGGACCTTGCAGCAGACATTATGTCAGATATAATGTTCAATGTTGCAAAGGCAAACGCAAACTTTGCAAGGACAATGCAGACAGGCGACCTTAGGCTTGAAGATATTGCAGCTAAGTACATCGGAATGGAAGATGAGCTTAAGGAAAAAGGCATAAACCTTTCAGATGTCCTTCACGAGCAGATCAACCATATTGACCATGAATACGGAAAGATGTACAGAGGCTACATATCTGGCTTCATGGACAAGTACAATGACCAGAAGGCCAGTGCAAAGGAAAAGCTCAACGGCCAAGATGTAGGTGCTGCAAAGACACTTGAAGAGTATGCTGCAGAGTATGCGCACGAGGTAACATTTGTTGATGAACAGCATCAGGTTGTTGCAAAGGATGAGTTGAAAGGCACGCAGCTTTTCGACATCAGCAAAGGCAACGACGGCCATGATTTTCTTGGGCTTACAGACGTGTTGAACGGCGCATAAGCAGGGTGATTGAAAATGGCTAAACAAACTAGTCTTAAGACCAGCAAAAAGGGCATGTTCAATGTCGACACTGAAAACAGGCTTTTTAATTTTATTTTTGACTTTTATTTCAAGCATCTTGCCAGGGCGTCTTGAACTATATTTTCTTATTTTATATATTTGAACACCAAAACAATTAAATAATTCATTCTTATTTTTATTTCTATGATTAAGGCTGTTATCTTTGATCTTGACAATACATTAATTGATTTTATGCGCTTCAAGAAGCTGGCTGTTGAAGAGGCAATAGATGCTATGATAGATGCAGGGCTTAAGCTGCCGAAGAAAAAGGCTTTGGAAAAGCTTTATGTTCTATATTACAAGGAAGGCCTTGAAGACCCAAAAATATTCCAGAAATTCCTTGAGCAGGTTACTGGAAAAATGGATTATAAGAAACTGGCATATGCTATTGTTGCATACAGGCAGGCAAGAACTGGATTTCTTCATCCATACCCTGGAACTAAAAGGACATTGATTGAATTAAGGGAGAAATGGCTCAAGCTTGCTATTGTGTCAGATGCTCCGAAGCTTAAGGCTTGGATAAGGCTTGCTTCTATGAAGATAGATGATTTCTTTGATGTTGTTGTCGGCCATGAAGACACTGGAAGATTAAAGCCGTCAAGGCTGCCTTTCAGGGCTGCAATGAGAGAGCTTAAGGTAAAGCCAAGCGAATGCCTTATGGTTGGAGACAGGCCAGACAGGGATATGAAAGGCGCCCGTGCACTTGGGATGAAGACATGCTTTGCAAAATATGGCTATTCTGGCAAATCAAAGCCAAAAGGAAAATGGGATTTTGAGATAAACTCAATTGAAGAGTTAGTTAATGTCGTAGGAAAAGCCTAAAACTTTAAATATGTCTTGTTCTTGAATGTTTTAAAACATACTCAGGAGGTTGTTTAGATGAAAAGAGATGGTGTTATTGTTGGAGTTCTTTCTATTGCAATTATTGTTATGGCATTGGTTTTTGCGCCAAGCGAACAGGATATTACAGGCAGGCCTGTACTTGATTATAATCAAACTGACTTAGGTGATGCGCCTGATCAGACTCACAGCTTCGGGCCTCCACCAACAATGCATGTAAAAACAGGCGGAACAATACCTGCTGATTATCCAACTGTACACACTCCAATTTACGGCGCGCCATACGGCCCGTGCCACACATCTTATTATGCAATGCTTGGA
>JAHWHF010000103.1 GCA_019323415.1 Candidatus Woesearchaeota archaeon
AGCACAACATCAATTGTCCTTTTTTCAGAAACAGGCTTGCCGTCTTTGTCTGTCTTGAAATAACCAACCTGTGCCCTCCATCCCATTGGCTCTGCGCTTACAAGAACTGCCTCATATTTTGCAATTATTGTATGGTTTTTGTATACATTGTCTTCAAGTGTTATTTGCTCACTTTCTTCTGTTTTTGCCATTTTTTAGACACCTCACAACTACCCTTTCAATGCCCTGCTGCCTCATGCTGAACAATGTAGCAGCAACACCAGCAATGCCTTCAACTTTGTAGATTACATTTCTTTCTGTGCAGCCATGGTATTCTGGCTGTGACTGTGACCTCTGCACCATAGGGCATTCCTTTACCCTGTCAAGAAACCTAGCTGGATTCTTCACTGCATTCCTGTTTATCTGCATTATATACTCATCCATTCTCAAAGCAGGCTTTTGCCATGAATATATAAAATTTATGTAAAAAAAGTGGCGGTGCCGATATTTGAAATCGGGACTTCCACGTCTCTCAGCTCTTGAGTCTTAATCATCGCCCCTAAGGGCTCATCGCTCAACTCATATGAGCGTGGCACTCTAACCAGGCTGAGTTACACCGCCGTAAAGCTTCAGAAAAAGACAATTGTTTTTAAATTTATTGACTCTGCAATGCATCAATGTATGCATTTACTTCCCTTTCCATTGTTTCAGGCCTTCTGTAGCCTGCATACATCCTTGACATTATCCTTGGCAGCTTTTCTTCAAGCCCTGAGCCCTTTACCCTTCTCATTGCAATATCATACGCCTTTTTGACCTTGTTGTAGCCGACATAATACGGTATTGCAACAGGGAATTTTCCCTGCGGTATCCTCAGCTCGTCGCTGTCAAATGCTGCAAGCATTGACTTGATTTCTTTTTGCGTGTACTGGCTTGATGCAAGCATTTCGCTTATCTCTTCAGAACTCCTCTTGTCAAAATACAAAAGCTTCTCAACAGCTGCATTGAATGCCACATACACCATCATCTTTGCAATGTCGTATGCCGCAAAATCAAAATCATTTCCGTTGAAAACCCTTTCAAGTGCAAGCTGCTGGCCAAGCATTGCAAGGCCCTCGCTTGTGTGCCTGAACTCGGGATAGTTTGGCCCGTATTTCAGCATTTCAGTAAGCTCTTTCTGCGCCTGGTGGCCGAATGACGCCTCGTGCGCAATGTCTGACCACAGCTCGTGCTCGTAGTCGCATTTGCCAATTGTGCTTTTGCCGTTTGTGAAATGTGTCCTTTTCTCTTCAGCATCAACAGCAAGCCTTGACCTTATTTTTAATCCAAAGAATTCGCTTGCCATCAGATCAAGCTGGTGCTTGAATGCCCTTGCCTGGTCTTCATAAAATTCAGGCTCGCTTTCAGTATGCTTGAAGCAGGGATGCTGTTTTGAAATTTTTGTGAAAGCTGCAACGGAATCATGGTAGTCAGCAACAACATTCTCAAGGTCTTCTGGCCTCATTCCATGGGAAGCGAGGCTGTTTTTGAAAAAAAGCATGTGGTTTTCCCTGCAGTGCTGCATCTTGAGCCTGACTTTTGCAATCCATGCATCAACCATGTCTTTTGCATGGTCAACGTATATTTGTGTGTTAAGGATATAAGATGGGTCTGTAATGCCTTTTTCACTGCGCAGCTCTTCTTCAACATGCGATAGCATGTGCCTGAAGCTTGCAGGACCGTCAAGCCTGTAAAGTATTTCAGCTGCTTTTTCGTGCAGTATCCTGTTCTCAGTGAGCTCGCACTCAACCTCTTCATTGCAGTATTTTAGAAAAGAATCAACAATATCCCGAATCCGCTGGTCATATGTCTGTTCAGCTTCCCCCATGAATCACTTCCTGAAATTACATTAAGGGAAAGCGCTACTCCTTTATAAATGTTATTAAATTTACTACTAAAAAATAGTTAAAATTCCTTAATTATTTTGGCGGCTATTTTTGCAGACTCTCCTTCAGCATATCTTCCCTGCGGCCAGTGCTTCAGGCCGTCGTCTGAAAACCTTGGTATAATATGAAAATGAGTGTGGAATACAAGCTGCCCTGCTGCCCTGTTGTTGTTCATAGAAACATTTATGCCTTCAGCTCCTGTGCCTTTCAAAACAGCCTTTGCAGTTTTCTTTATCCCGACAATGAGCTTTTTCAGATCTTCCTCTCCTATGTCAAGTATATTTTCAGAATGCTTTTTCGGTATTACAAGAGCGTGGCCTTTGCTTATAGGCATTATGTCAAGAAAAGCCATGACATTGCTGTCCTCATAAATGACATCAGCAGGAATTTCCTTTTTTGCGATTTTGCAGAAAATGCACTCATCCATTTTTCATCTCCTCCAGCATTGTTCTTATTTTCAAAGGGTCGTTTGCAACTATTGCATCAACCTTGAACACAACAAACTTTGCACCCTCGTCTTTTGTATACACCTTTTTTTCATCAACAGGAAAAACAAAAACACCTATCTTTTTCCTGTGCATTTTTTCAATAAGCTTTTTTGATATTGAGTTTGCAGCAAGAAGAGTCTCATGGTAAATCATTATAATTGATGCTCCTGTCTCTTTCATCATCCTCATTGGGTTTAATGTAAGAGCAACAACAGGTATTGCTGTTTTTACATTTGCCAGCTTTTTTGCATATTTCACAAGAATATGCGCAAATGACATTATGATAACTGAATTGACCATTCCCTTTTTCTTAACAAGGGCGCATACAGGCTTAAGCGAGTCAGCTGTCTTAAGCTCAATAAGAAGCTTGCATTTTCCTTTTGCAACATCAAGTGCCTGCTGGAGTGTCGGGATCTCGCCGTCTCCCCTTACTTTTAATGCCCGTATTTCTTCAAGTGTCTTGTCCTTTACATAGCCCTTGCCGTTTGTTATCCTGTCAACCCTGTCGTCATGTATAAGCACAGGCACGCCGTCTTTTGTCACCCTCACATCAACTTCAACAACCTTTATGCCTTCTGCAATGGCTTTCTCAATAGACTTTATTGTGTTTTCATATTTTTGCTCAGC
>JAHWHF010000104.1 GCA_019323415.1 Candidatus Woesearchaeota archaeon
ACTTGGCATTGTAAGCCTGTTTCCAACAGGGATTCCAGGGCTGATATGCGCAGGGCTTGGATTGTATTATTCAAGCAAGCAGAAAAAGATAGCGTACACAAAAAATGCAAAATGGGGCATGATATTGTCAATAATTGGCATTGCAATAGGAGTTGTTGCATTTATTGGCTCAATATTCATGTCATTGATATTTGCAATGATGGCTGCTGCAGGATATTAAAAAACCCTAAAAGAGCAAAGCTCTTTTGGGCCCAAAGAAACCGAAGGTTTCTTCAGGGAAAAATAAAAAAAGAATCAGTTCTTCCACAAGCCGTGGAGATTGCACAGCTCGCGCGCGTAAACGCCCTCTGTGCTGTCCAAGCAAAACACAGCCTCAGGCTTGTCTCCTGGCATGAACTGCTTCTCAGCAACAACTTTTCCATTCTGCATAAGCTGGACAAACTGTATGAAATGAGCTTCTTCCATTGGATGAGGAACTGAGCCAACCTTGACAGTTACTTTTCCTTCAGCCGCCTCAACAACAGGAACATGCTTTTCCTTTCCTTCCTGCTCGACTGTCTTTTCATGCAAAAGCTCCATTGGCTTTCCGCAGCAAACTAATGTTCCTGCTCCAGCTATTTCAACTGAAACAACATTTCCGCATATTTCACATTTATAGACTTCATTGACATTTGTCATTTTATACCTCTTTTTTTCTTGTGTTTATGCCAAACCATGTGTATGGCCAGCACCTGCTTGCCAACACAGTGTATACAAGCAAAACAGTTGCTATTAACCACCAATAACTGTATCTCACAGCAAGCCATACTGTGGCTGCTGCCAAAACCAACCTGACAATCTTGTCAGCTGTGCCAACATTTTTTTCCATTTTATTCACCCCAATCTTTGTTCAGACAGCTTCAAATGGTCTGTCTCAATTACAACAAGAGCTTCGAAAATCTCTTTAACTCTCTGGTTTTCAGATTCTTTTGCAGCTTTGCTGTAGAATTCTATTGCCCTTGTCTCTCTTGCATGCGATTCCTGTAAATCATCTTTGTATTCTGTTGAGCATGTGTCTTTTCCAGTAGGTATGCTGTCAAGCTTCAATATCTTTTTCCATATTGCTGCATGCTCTGCCTCAACTTTGCCAAGCGCCTTGAAAAGCTTCTGGCCTTCTAGCTCTTTGACTTTTTCAGCTGCGCAGAAATAAAATGCTGCATTGCTTATCTCAACTTCAAGCGCATGCTCTGCATTTGCCTTGTCTTTTTCATTAAGCTCAACATTGAAATCAGCTTTTGCATCTTTGAATTCCTTTATGTGCTTCTGGTGAGCTCCGCAGAATGGGCAGTTTGTTGGAGCCTCATCGCCTATGTATGGGTCTCCGCAAATCTCGCATCTCCATAACTTTACCATGAATATCACCTCTTCTGAGAATGATTTAATCTAATTATATTAAAATTTATCTGTTCCTTATGTAGCCTGAGCTTAGCTTGTAGAAAATAGATACAGGGCTTTCGCCTGCCTTTACCCATTCATTGACAAATTCAAGAGCCTTGTCATGCAAGTCATTTTTTGCAGGAGCAGGTATTTTGATATTTTCACCAAGGCCGCCAATGTTGTGCTCTTTTATGACCTGGGCCCATGCACGTGAGAATGCAAAAGCTTTTGCCTCTTCATCTCTTGGGTTGTCCAATGATTTGGTCAATAAATGCCCTATCTCGTGGCCAATAGTAATCATTAGCTCATCCAAAGGAGCTTCAATGCAAAATATTGATTGAGTTGAAGGCACTGCAAATCCCCTAATTGATGGATTCCAGTTTGGATGGTGCTTTTTCATCTCATCAGCACTGCATACTGCAATGTTGAATTCAGGCAGCGGCTTACCTGTAAGAAGCTCAAATGTTTTCACAACCATTTCTTTTATTTCTTCTGTTGCCTTTACAAACTTTACATTCTTCCTGTCAGGAGCTAAAAAAAGTTCAGGAGCAAAATCCTCTGGCTTTGGATTTTTGCTGTAATAATTGTCATCAGATTTTTTTTCATAGCCTGAGGCTGACTTGTCATAAATTATCTGCTTTTCAGGCTCAACTACAAGCTCAGGCGCAGAATGCGTTTCATAAACGGCAGAGTCATTCCTGTAGCCTGCAACCATTGACTCAAGTATTGAAGGCCCTGAATAATGATTCTTTGAATAGCCTTTGCCGCCGCCATAGCTAGGTGTGCCAAAATATGCCATAATACAATCAATGATTTGCAGCTTTTTAAAGCTAGTGTGACTTTTTGGTCACAGCAGCTTTCTCAAGCTGAGGAAGAATATAGTTGAAATCCTGATCCTTAACCTGCGCTGGCTTAAAGAGCTCTGCAATAGCGTCAATAGTCGGCCATGCAGGAGATTGTTCCTGCCTTTCGCATGCGTCTGAAACATCAGGGCCTTGAAGAACTGTTTTTCCTTTTGTTGCGCTTGCAAAAAAAACAGTAATGCCTGCTTTTGAATAATGCCTGTTTCTGCCATGGAAGCCAAGCTCCTTAAGCTCTTTGCCAATCATATGCCCGTCATAGGGCTCTCCAAGGAAATATACAAGCTCTGCCATAAGCACGGGTTTTTATGATGAATATTTAAAGTTAAGGAAAACCTTTTATATGCTGTATAATTAGCCAGCAAAAAAGGGGTTCTTTAGGGGTTTAGAATGGGGGATGTTTTAGAAGAATATGAAACAGATAGGGTTGAGCCTGAGCTGTCTGAGCTTGAGCAGATGAATGCTGAAGCAGATGAAGCATTTATTGAAGACAGCATTAGAGGCGAGCCTACTGCCAGGGATTGGAGTTTTCTTTCTAAAACAAGAGAAAGCCCCACTATTGATGAAATCACTTTTTATCTTGATGAAATTCTTGGAAAGCAGGATGATGCAGAAAGGGAAATGAGCACAAGCCATGCTGTTATAGTTGCAGACCATACACTTGGCGAAGGCTTCACAAAATGCCCTACATGCGCATCTCTTGAAGAGCAGCTTGTTTACACTCTTGGAATGCATGAAAGAAGCAAGCAGAAATACCAAAAAAGAATTAGGGCTATTTTGGAAAAGCTGAAGCTGGCCAGGCAAGAAAGAAAGGAGATGAAAGGCCATCTTACATCGCAGGACAGGATTGAAAATGACAGGCAGGGCCTTAGGCCGTATTCAGAGGCTTTCCTTGAAAGGATTCCGCCGCAGGCAGTAGGGCTTGAAAAAGTTGTTCTTGGCTCATACATGGTAAACCCAAAACTAATGGATGATTTCAGCCAGCCGTATTTCAGCCTGCTTCTGTATAAAGGCTCACATATGCACATACATAAAGCAATGATGGAGCTTGGCCCAAAGCTTGATTTCCAGACATTGGTCTCGCATTTGAGCAAGCTTGGCATTCTAGAAGAATGCGGAGGGCGCATGGGCCTGCAAGAGCTTAAAGAAGAGGGTGAAAAGGCAAACCATGGCGCAATCAAGCAGTACATAGCTGAGATTGAAGAAAAAGGCCTGATGAGGCATGTCATAACATTCTGCACAAACCACATAAGGGAGATGTATGAGTATCCGAGGAAAAGCGGCGCTATTACAGATTCTTTAGATGAAATGCTGCCGCCTATGCCTGAGTATGTGCGCAACATGTCTGTTGAAATAATGAAGCTTATACCTTTCAGGTTCAGGAGGCTTGACATAAGCGAGCTTACAGGCATTGCTCTTGATGATTTTGAAAGGCTTAGAAAAAGGAACGGCAGGCCTTTTATCTCAACAGGATATGAAAAGCTTGACAGGATTATACACGGCATTATACCAAACAGGCTTGTCATGGTAGGGGCAAGAACCTCAATCGGAAAGACAACCTTTACATTGAACATCGCCAACAATGTCGCAAGGCAGGGCTTCCACTCGCTTTATTTCACTTATGAAAACTCAAGCAAAGAGCTTGTTGAAAAGCTGCTTTCAATGTATTCAGGCATGAACTCAGAGATGTTTGTTTACCAGGAAACTCCTCCAACAGAAGAGCAGATAAAAAAACTTGAAGAAGCAAAGCACAGAGTCATAAACCTGCCTATATATTTTGAGGATTCAAAGCCTGACATTGAATATATTATCAAAAGGTCAGAGCAGGTAAAGACAATGCACCCAAGGCTCGCGCTTGTTGTTGTTGATGCTCTCCAGTCATTTAAAGGCTATGTTCCTTACCAGGGAAACAAATCTGACATTTATTATGAGGTACTAAAGCAGCTTAAGAACCTTGCAAAAGAGCTCAGCATATCAGTAATAGTAAATTCACAGCTCAAGATTGATGTTGAGAAAAGAAAGAACAAAAAGCCCTACAGGATAGAGGATTTCTCTGACTGCAAAGGCATACCAGAAGTTGCTGATTCAGTTTTCTTCCTGTACAGGCCTGAGTTTTACTGGGAAGATGATGAAAAGTTCAAGGGATGGATGTCTCTCATACCTGCCAAAATGAGGATGGGTGAAAAGAAAGATAAGGGATTCAGGCTTGGAACTGACATGACTGTTTCAAGGATTTATGAATTAGAGCCAGCAAAGTCTGGCTAAAAGAATTTGCTCAGCTTGCTCTGGTCGTTTTCTTCTATAAGGTCTTTTGAGTCAAAG
>JAHWHF010000105.1 GCA_019323415.1 Candidatus Woesearchaeota archaeon
ATGGCCTCAAAAGTCAAGTATTTGTTTATTGCAGGCGACCTTGTTGAAGGTGTCGGCATTTTCCCTGAGCAGGAAAGCGAGCTTGAAGTCAAAGACATATATGACCAGTTCAAGCTTTGCGCGGAATATCTTAAGAAAATACCAAGCCACATACATATTATACTTTGCCCTGGAAACCACGACCCAGTCAGGCTTGCAGAGCCGCAGCCAGTCATACCAAGGGAATATGCAAAGCCTCTTTATGATATGAAAAACGTCACTATTGTGAGCTCGCCTGGAATAGTTAACATACATTCTTCACAGAAATTTTCAGGGTTTGACGTTATGCTTTATCATGGAAACTCTTTGATATATTATGCAGACAAGGTCGAGGCCATAAGGGAGAAAGGAGGCATAGACTCTATTGACCTTGTAATGAAATTTCTGCTTCAGAAAAGGCACCTTGCGCCAACACACACTTCATGGCTTTATATTCCCGACACAAGAAGTGACCCGATGGTTATAGATACAATTCCTGACTTTTTTGTAACAGGCCACATACACAAGGTTGCTGTTTCAAATTTCAGGTCAACAACACTTGTGTGCGGCTCGTGCTGGATTGGCGCAACATCTTACCAGGAAAAATTAGGCGTGCACCCCGAGCCTGCAAGAGTGCCTGTTGTCAACCTACAGACAAGGGAGATGAAGATTTTAAGGTTTTAAAATGGTAGAAGCAAGCCCGCAAATGCAGAAGTATTTTGATGAAATTAATAGGCAGATTAAGGAAGAGCACAAAATAGCTGTTAAAGCAAGAAGCAAAGGCAAAGACCCTGAGCTTGATGTTGAGATTTCAATTGCAAAGAACATGGCTGAAAGGGTTCTCGGCCTTATATCAACAATTGCGCCCCAAATCAAGGACTCAAACCTTGTCAAGAAAATACAGGAGTTTGAAAAGCAGTACGGAGTGCTGGACTGGAGAGTTGCTTTCAGGATAGCTGAAGAGGTTGCAAAGCAGAACATATGCAAGTTTGAGACAGAGAAAGAGGCAATCGAGGTTGGAATAAGGGTTGGGTTTGCGTATGTGACTGTTGGAGTTGTAAGCGCATGCCTTGAAGGTTTCACAAAGCTTGAGCTCAAGAAAAGGTCAGATGATGGCAGGGAGTTCTTTTCATTATATTTCTCAGGGCCTGTAAGAAATGCAGGCGGAACAGCAGCAGCTGTCTGCGTCCTTATTGCAGATTATGTAAGAAAAAAAATGGGCTATGCCCCCTATGACCCTACAGAAGATGAGGTTAAAAGGGCATACACTGAAGTCCAGGATTATCATGAGCGTGTAACAAACCTCCAGTATTACCCAAGCAGGCCTGAGCTCGAGTTTCTTGTAAGAAACATGCCTGTTGAGGTTAACGGCGAGCCAACTGAAAAGATAGAGGTTTCAAACTACAAAAACCTTCCAAGGATAAAAGGCAACCTGATTAGGGGCGGATATGCATTAATCTATTCTTCATGCATTCCTTTAAAGGCTCCGAAATTATGGAAAGCTCTTTCAAAATGGGGAAAGGACTTTGAGATGGAGCAATGGAACTTCCTTGACGATTTCCTGAAGATACAGAAAGAGCAGAAGGCAATATCTGTAACAGGCGGTGAAGGCGAGTCAGAGGCTGACAAGTCAATCAAAGTTAAGCCAGACTATACGTATATAGCAGATCTTGTGGCAGGAAGGCCTGTGCTCAGCTATCCGCTTGCAAAAGGCGGCTTTAGGCTAAGGTACGGCAGGTCAAGATGCTCAGGATATTCAGGCCAGTGCCTGCATCCTGCAACAATGTACGTTCTTAACAAGTCAATCGCCATAGGAACACAGGCAAAAGTTGAAAGGCCCGGTAAAGGAACAGTTTTCACATCATGCGCAACAATAGAAGGCCCGATAGTAAAGCTTGACAATGGTGATGTCATGATGATAGATTCTGTTGCACAGGCAAGGCTGGTTAACCCAAGAATAAAGGAAATTTTATTCCTTGGCGACGTGCTTGTCAATTATGGCGATTTCTTTAACAGGGCGCACAAGCTCGTCCCTCCGGGGTATTGCGAGGAATGGTGGGCGCAGGAGCTTGAAAAGGCAATTGTTGACAATTTCGGCTCACTTGACATTGCAAAGCCAGCTGACCTTATGGATATTGAGGCAAATGTAATTGAAAGCCTGATTAACAAGCCTCTTGTTACAAAAATATCTGCAGTTGATGCAATTACAATATCAAAGAACATTGATATTCCTCTTCACCCGAGATATACCTACCATTGGAAGGATATAAGCAAGGAAAATTTCTATCTGCTTCTTGACTGGGTGAAAAAGGCAACAATAAAGTCAGATGTGAATGTAAATAAGATAATATTGCCAAAAGACGATGCTGCTAAAAGAGTTCTTGAAGAGCTTGGCGTCCCTCATATTGTTGCAACTGATTATGTTGTCATTGAGAAAGATGACGCGCTTGCATTCTACACCCAGCTTGGAAATTTTGACATAGGAAGGTTTATGGAAATAGAATCTGAAGATGTCCTTGAGATACTTAACAAGAGAAGCAACATAAAGATAAGGGACAAGTCTGGAATCTATATCGGCGCAAGAATGGGCAGGCCAGAGAAAGCAAAGATGAGAAAGCTGAAAGGCTCGCCTAACGGCCTTTTCCCTGTTGGCGAGGAAGGCGGAAAAATGAGGTCATTGCAGGCAGCGCTTGAGAAAGGCCATGTTTATTCCGGGTTTGCAATTTTCAAATGCAACAAATGCGACAGGACAACAATATACAGGACATGCGAGGTCTGCGGGAAAGAAACAGAAAAGCATTATTTCTGCAATATCTGCGGCGAGACCAATAAAGAATGCGAGCACAGGCATCAGGCATACACTGACAGGAAGATTGACATTAACCATTACTTCAAAGATGCATTAAGCATACTCGGGCTTACGCAGGAAGTATTTCCTGACATGATTAAAGGCGTAAGGGGCACTGTAAACAAAGACCATGTCCCTGAGCATCTTGCAAAGGGCATATTAAGGGCAAAGCATGGAGTGAATGTCAACAAAGACGGCACAGTAAGGTATGACTGTACAGAGCTTCCTTTGACGCATTTCAAGTCAAGAGAGATAGATGTTTCAGTTGAAAAGCTCAAAGAGCTGGGCTACACAAAGGATA
>JAHWHF010000106.1 GCA_019323415.1 Candidatus Woesearchaeota archaeon
TGTCATATTAACAATTGACTTTTCAGACCCGAGCAGAAATTATATCTTTAAAGCAGATTCAAGGCAAAAAATGAAGTATATGTTTGACAAATACGGCTCAAAAACAAAGCCTTTTCAGATGACATTCAGCCAAGCAGTTGATTTATAATTTTCTTTACAACAATCTTAATATACTATCTTCTTTGTTGATTCTGGCATGGCAAAAAAACTTGGCCTTGCTCTGGGTGCAGGCGCTGCAAGGGGCATGGCGCACATTGGAGTGCTAAAGGCATTTGATGAGGCAGGCATAAAAGTTGATGCGATATCTGGCTCAAGCATAGGCGCTGTTGTTGGTGCATTGTATGCCTGCGGCTACAGCGCAAAACAGATTGAGGAGCTTGCACTTTCAACTGAATGGAAAAGCCTCATTGATTTCACAGCACCAAAAACAGGATTTATAGCAGGCAGGAAAGTTGAAAACTATTTAAGAAATCTCCTTAAATGCAAGAATTTTGAAGATTTGAAAACAGATTTTTATGTTATTGCAACTGAAGTCAACAAAGGCGAAAGGGTTGTAATCACAAAAGGCGACATTGCAAGGGCTGCAAGGGCGTCAATATCCATATCAGGCGTTCTCAGCCCGGTCAAATGCGATGACATGCTTCTTGTAGACGGAGGTTTTATTGACCCTGTGCCTGTTGATGTTCTCAGGGAAAAGAACATACACAAGATAATAGCAGTTGATCTTTCATTCAACCTCAAAAGCATGTATTCAAAAAAGAAAATCAAGCCTGAGAAAAAATTCCAGGAAGTTTTCAAGGATATGTTCATAACAAGCCAGGTTGAATTCCTGAGAGATTTTATATTCAAGGGAAAGGTAAGGGTTCCAAAGGTTTTGAAATGGTTTATCAAAAAAACAGACCCTGAAAAACTCATAAAGCGCATTACAAAGATATTGACTGGAAAAGACCTCCCCCAATTTGTGAAAATATACGCGATGTCTGTCGGCATAACAATGAACGAGCTGAGCAAGACAAAAATCCTAATCAGCAAAGTAGACATTATTCTTAATCCTGGCTATGGGAATGTTGACTGGGACGATTTCTATAAGACAAAAGAAGCAATAGAGCTTGGATATAATGTTGCAAAAAGGCACATGAAAGAAATAAAAAAGCTATACAAGAAATAGCTTGTTATTATATTCAACAACTTTGACATTCTGGCCAAGTTTCAAAGGCTTGGGGTTCTGAACTTCAACAGGCTGGAAAGTCTCAGGGTGCATTACCTCAACAAAAGGCTTGATCCTTACAACTGAAACCTTTTTTTTCTCAAGCACTTCTGCACCTTTTGCAGGCATTGTTATGCGCTTGCCTGTAACCAGGTCAGTGCCTTTGATAGAGCTTTTTTCAAGCGATGTTACCTGTATGATTTTGTCTTTTAGCACAACTACGTCATTTTTCTTGATTAGAGGCGCCTTGTAATATACAGTAAGCCTGTATACATTCTTGCTTGTGAGCTTGTCTTTTGTGAAAAGCCTTGATGTTTCCCTGAGCTCGCCGCCGAACTGCCTGACAAGCATCTTTCCAATCTTTCTGCTGAATTTGTTGGAAGCAGAGTAAATGTCAAAACCGTCACTGACTTTCACAATCTTTGCTATGCCTATTTCATTCTTTTCAAATCTGTAAATAACAAAATCAAGGATTTCCTGGCTGCAGTTTCTTAACTGTATAACGCCTTCAAAATACTGCGGATTCTTGTCATATGCCATATCCTTCATGGGAAAGGGGTTGTTTAAAAAGCTTGCCATATATCGAATATATCGGTAAAGCAAAAGCTTTAAAAACAAGCTTATGACTCGTCTCTGCAATGGATAAAAAGCAGGGAGAGGAAAAGCCAGCAGAAAAAGAGAATAAAAAAATTGGTTGGAAAAAGCTTCTCAAGAAAACATGGCATTTCATATGGGTTGAAGACTCAATATGGAGCTGGATTGTTAATGTCATACTTGCTTTTGTATTAATAAAGTTCATTGTCTATCCTGGGCTTGGCCTAGCATTGGGCACACAGTTCCCTATTGTTGCAGTTGTTTCAAATTCTATGGAGCACGGCATAAATGACGGCTCAGTGTGCGGAAAAAATGTAATCAATTATGATGCCAGCTTGGATGATTACTGGGAAATCTGCGGCGAATGGTATGAAGGCAAGAACATATCAAAAAAAGAATTTTCAAGCTGGAAGTTCAAGAACGGGTTTAACAAAGGCGACATAATGATCCTCAATGGCAAAAAACCAGCAGACATAGAAGTTGGGGATGTAATTGTATTTACAGCAAAAAGGACTGACATAAAAAGAGAGCCTATTATCCACAGGGTCGTGGGCAAGTCATTCAAAGACGGAAAATATTATTTTACAACAAAAGGAGACTGGAATCCTGACACAATCAATGATGAAGTAATCTCAGAGAAGGATATTGCTGAAGAAAGAATACTTGGAAATGCGCTTATCAGGCTGCCTTTCCTTGGCTATGTGAAAATAGCATTTGTTGAGTTCATAAACATATTTAGAGCGGGGTGAATAAAAAAATGAAATTTTGTCCAAAGTGCAAATCATTAATGATGCCAAAGAAAAAGAAGAACCAGGTTGTACTGGAATGCACTTCATGCGGCCTTGTTGATGACAAGAGTTCAGACATACAAATGAAGGAAACTAAAAAGGAAACTGCAAAAATTGAGATTATTGATCCTAAAAAAACAGATGAGAATCTTCCAACAACAGAGGCTGACTGCGACAAATGCGGCAATGACAAGGCATTCTACTGGCTTGTCCAGACAAGGGCTGCAGACGAATCACAGACAAAATTCCTCAGGTGCACAAAGTGCGGCCACACCTGGAGAGATTACTCTTGATTGAGCAGTACATAAAGAATAAAAAGCTTAAAGTCAAGGCAAAACCAGGAGCCAAACAGAATGAAGTTGTTGGTTTTGCCAATGGTTTTCTTGAAATAAGGCTTAAGGCTGTCCCTGAGAA
>JAHWHF010000107.1 GCA_019323415.1 Candidatus Woesearchaeota archaeon
ATCAGGCTCCTTATCCAGTATTCTCTTAACATCAGCGATTTTCCCCTGAGCCTCTTCTATGTATCTTGATTTGTTATTGCAGAAACGCACAGTATTAAGCCAGGGCCTTATAGAAGCACTGTCTGAATAAAGCAGGCCCTTTTCTCTTAGCTTTTCTATGCTTGTCCAACAAAGCCTTGCTTTTGACTGCGGAGTTAGCAAACAGAATGCAAGCTCAGAAAATAACTCATCATCTGTCTTTGGCTTGCTGAATTCTTCTAGTCTCTTTTCAATAAGCTCTTTCTTAGAAAGATAAGAATCCTTTAATTCATCAAACATAAAAACAAATTTAACAAAAAAGCATTAAAAATCATGCAGAAATAGCTTGCACTGGACAGGAATCAGTTGCCTCTTTACACTTCTCATTGCTTTTTGCAGCGCCTGCATCCTTCACAAGTGCCTTGCCCTGATTTCCCATTTCAAATACCTCTGGGCATATGGATGCACATAATCCGCAACCTATACATTTCTCATTGTCAACACTTACCATCTCTATTCCTCCTCCACTGCCTCATTGAGTTCTTTCAAAAGCTTTTCAACATCAAGATTATGCCCCTTGGCGCCCATTTCAATTGTTTCCATCATTGCCATAGGACATCCTACACAATGCATGCCATGTTTTGCTAGAATTTCAGCAGCCTTTGGGTACTTAGCTGCTATATCACCCAATGATGTATCTTTTGTAATTTTTGCCATATTTCTCTCTATTTTATTCAACACAAACGTATATAAAAACTACTATCCAAAAGCGTCCTTTGCCTGATCATCCTTGTCATAGTGATTTTTCCTGTAATAATCTATCGCTTGGTTTATAATTGAGTGGTCCTTTATCTCTTTCTTCTCGCTAAGGTGCTCTTTTATCCAATTAGCAGCAGAATCAAGATCCTCGACAACAGCATCACTAAGACTTTCCATAAAAGGATGCAGCCAGTTCTCTCTCATTTCGTCTTTCAGTACCTTTGCAGAATATTTGTCAGTTGACCTGTAATAGCTGTTCTTTGGCACTATAGAAACAACAGGGACCCCGTGCATCTTTGCAGTAAGCATCTCAACGCCAACGCCAACGCCAACCTTACTCATTGCCTCCACAACAACAAAATCACAATTAGCGCAAAAGAATATATCCTGGCAAAATATCGAATAACTGTCTGTTACAGTTTCCGGGCGCTGTGTAGGATCAAGAAAAATAGTATTTATGTCTCCAAGCCTTTCTCCAAGCTTTTCCTTAAAGTTGTCGCGCCAGGAATCATCTTCGTTACCAGTAACCTTTGCAACATTCCCAGCCAGGTATATAGAGATCTTCGTAGACATACTAGAATATTTTTAGATTAAAATTTAAAAGCTTAGACTGAACAAGGGCTCCAGCCGCAGTTTCTGCAAAGCGCGCAGCCACCGGATAATTCAAGTTGGAAACCACACTCAGGACACTTCTCTTCCATATAATCACCTAACACTTAATATTGGATACCCTTTGTCATTGGTATCTTTTTCGGGCTTTTTATCTCCCGTATTTCATTGACAAAATCTGCTCTTTCTATAAGTTTCTTTGGAGCATATCTCCCTGTCAGAACAATGTCTGTACCCCTAGGAGCATTATCCATTAATTCTATAACCTCGCTTACATTTAAAAGTTTCCAATGAAGAACGAGATTTATTTCATCTAGTATAAGAAGATTTGGCTTTTTTTGCAATGTCTCTTTTGCAAAGTCCAGCGCCTCTTTTGCAAGATGCCTGTCCAGTTCATCAAGGCTCTTTACATGGAATTCCTTTTTGCCGAACTTGTAGGTCTTTGATTTACCGCCATCAACCCTGAACCAGCCAGGCCTGCCAAACTGGTGTATCTCATAATGCGGCTTCAGCCTTCGTGCTACTTTGTATTCACCAGTGCTTTTCCACCACTTTAGAAATTGTACTACAACAACATTGTTTTTGTGCCCAACGCTTCTCATTGCCAGGCCAAGCGCATTTGTAGTCTTTCCCCCGCCACCGCCTGTAAAGAGATAGCTGTAACCCATATCATGATAATGAATATGAATGTATAAAAATATGTCGCCAGAATTCTAAGAATCAATAATCTCTTTTAAGAGCTTTCCCATAGCCGCAT
>JAHWHF010000108.1 GCA_019323415.1 Candidatus Woesearchaeota archaeon
AACATCATCAAGTGATGCTATTGCATAATAAGGGTCAATCCTTGAGAATGTATAGCTCAGATATGAAACTGATTTGCCTGTGCTTTCCAGCATGTCCTCAATCTGGCTTGGTGTTAATGCAGTGCTGTGCTGCAGTTTGTTGTATTGGAGCAGAAGCGCTGCAACGCCTGCTGCATGGGGTGTTGCCATTGATGTCCCAGACATCTCTGCATAGCCTCCTCCAGGGGCGCATGATATTATGCCAACGCCAGGAGCTGAAATATCGTTGTTTTCAGACACCCTGCTCCAGTACGGCCTTTTCTTTTTCCTGTCAAGAGCAGCAACACTTATCAGGCTTTCAATGTCAAAATCTCCAGGGTAACATGGCTCATATGCCTCGTTTCCCGCTGCAGCGCATACTATTGATGTTTTTGTAAGCACTTCCAATGCTTCTGCCAGAGTATATGAGGGGTTTACAAAGCCAAGGCTCATATTGCATATGTCAATATCTTCTTTTATTGCCATGTCAATTGCCTTGATAAGGTCAATTTCTGAGCCATAGCCGTAGTCATCTAAAACTTTGTATGCCCTTAGCTCAGCTTCAGGCGCAACACCTGTTGTTCTTCCAGCAATTATTCCTGCGACATGCGTTCCATGGCCTTCCCTGTCCATAGGATTCTCATCATTAACAAAATCATAGCCAACATTATTGCCAAAGCATTCAGCCAGCTCGTTATGGTTGTAGTCAATTCCTGTGTCCATTACTGCAACTTTGATGTCCTGGCCACCATATCCCTGGCTGTTGCATTCAATTGAATGCAGCATCTCAAGATTCCATGAATCTGTTGCTTCGACTTTTTTGGCCTTTTCATATGCACCGTGCACCATCTCAGGAATGCATACAATGCCCGGCTTTCTTATCTCTGATATGAAGTCAAATTTCTCAAGATGCCTTGTTACAAGCTTTTCCTCTTTTGCGCTAAAGCTTATGTGCAGGCTGTTAAGAGTTTGGAATGGCTCAACAGGTAGGTCAAAGTAATTGAAAAGCTCAAACGCCTTTTTTATTTTGTCCTCATTTTCATGCAGGATTATTATCAGCCTTTTTTCATCCTGTTTTCTTATGTGCTCGTTTATTATTTTCTCACGGTCGACATTGTTGCCGTTCTCGTCAACAAATTCCAGTCCGTCATCTAGGTAAATCTCTATGTCCATTTTTCAAGAACCTCAATATCCTGCTGCTTTCAAAGCGCGGATTAATATGTTTTCAATATCACCTATGCTGCTGTTTGGAGTGTATCTTTTCTGGTGCGTGAACACGTTGATGCCATTGTCTTTCACACTTATCTGGAACACATAAGGCCCGCCTTCAACAAAAGATATCTGGTATTGAAGCTTATCTGGGTCTTTGTTGTTTGCGTCGCAGTATTCTTTCAGTTTTTTGTATGCAATAGGCTCCCAGCCTTTTTGCGGCCTGTAGCCTTGTCTGATGCTGTCTGCAAGAAGCTGTATGTGCTTTTTGTCAGGCTTTGCAACATTATTGCATTTGAGAATATCTTCCATATCTGCAAGAGTTAATGAATAAACTTTGCCGTCATGAGCATCTTTTTCTTTTGAAAGCTCAATCGCCCTTTGCTTTGCCTTTTCGCATTTTTCTTTGAATGCATCCCATTCTTTTTCAGCAACAGGCTCTTTTCGTGCTTCCTCGTACTGCTTCTTGATGTCATCCCAGTCAACTGTTTTTGGCTTTTTTGGCTCGCCAACAATTTCATCAAGAACAACTTCTATTTTTGGAAGAGGCATTTCAGCTGCTTTCTTAAGCTCATATTCTAGCTCTTTTATCCTGTATTCTGAACTTATTTTTTGTTCTTTTTCTTTTTCAAGAACCTTATCCTTTTCTTTGCTTGATTTTTCAAGCTTTGAATAATTAGATTCAAGCTCATGAAGCCTTTTTTCAATATCTGTATCTTGTTTTGGCTCTTCTTTTGTTCTTGGCATTGTTGCCATTGCAAATGCGCTTCCGACAATTGCTGTGAAAGATGCTGCAGCAATACCCCTGTATGCCCATTTTTTTATGTTCTCAGAAAGAGTCTTTTTTTTCATCCTGCCGTATATTTTCATGCAACATCACCAAGAGTAATATAGATTTCAAAATTTAAAAACACTTGCTAGAAAAAACCGAAAGAATTATGGTAGTCCCGGAAAGGGTTCGGAGATTTTTTTCCTGGATTCCTCTAAATTTTTCAGATATTCTTGGCATTCTTTGGTTGTTCCAGGAATATACCTTCGATAATAATATTGAATCTCTCTATTGTCTGGATTAAGCACGAATGCTTTTTCATACGATGCTGAAAAATCTTTCCTGTATTTGTATCTCCAATATTCCGCATTTCTGAAATGATATGTGTGATTATCTGGCTCAAGCTCTAT
>JAHWHF010000109.1 GCA_019323415.1 Candidatus Woesearchaeota archaeon
ACGAGATTTTTTAAATTTTCAAAACAATAAAAGAAAAGGGCCAAAAAGGCCCAAACAGGATCGCATTCCTGAAAATGGTTACCTCAACAACATAATGTTGGCAGTCGAATTATATAAATATTATGGTGAGCAAAGGCGGGGTCGCATAGTCAGGCATTGCGCCCGACTGATGATCGGGTGGTTACCTCAACCACGCGGGTTCAAACTAAGCGTTGCCCCTTGGCTTGAGAAACTCCCGTCCCCGCCGCTCAAACTAAAAATGAAAAAAACAATATTGTTTTTGATATTTGTATTATGCGCAATTTCTGCAAATGCTGTGCGCATAAACGAGATAATGTACAATCCTCAAGGCGATGACTATGATTTTGAGTTTATTGAGCTTTATTTTGAGAACCAGACAAATGCATCTGGCTTTTATTTTGAAGGCATTGATTTTGTTTTTCCTGAAAACACAACACTCTCAGGCCATGTTGTCATTGCAAATACTCTATCAAATTTTTTGCAAAGATATGGAAACATCACTCCTTATGAGTATGGGGGTGCTTTGGCAAACGACGGCGAAGAAATTACGCTTTTTGGCAATGGTTCTGAAATAATTGATTCAGCTGGCTATACAAACATTGCCAATGAAGGATATTCAATTGAAAGGACTTTTTCTGGGTGGGCAGTATCTGGCGAGTTGGGCGGGACTCCTGGAACAGAAAACACGCACACATACAATTTCTCAGACGAAAACAGCACAAGCAACGAGACAAACACAAAATTGGATGCTTCAATAGAAATTGAGCTTCAGAAAACATCATATCTGAACAAAGAGCAGATTGCAATAAAGCACAGAGTCTATGATGCAACAGCATTTTCAATTGAATACTGGATAGATGACATTTTCAATGAGACTGTAAAGCAAAAGCAGGTTACAACCAATACAAACACAAAATATTACACTCCAAGCATAGATGAAAAAGACAAAGTGCTTGTCATAAAAGCGGTTCTGAAAGCTGAAAATGATTCCAATCTTTCAAATAACTATGCAGAAGTTTTTGTTTTTGTCTCAAACCCTGATTATGAGGAAGAAAGTGAGAGCGCAGAAGATGAAGAAGCTGAGGATAAAGATGAAAAAAGCGCTGAAAAGCAGAAAAATCCTGAAATAACAAGCTTTTACACATTATCAAAGACTTTCAAGCAAAACAATTCAATAAAATTATTTGCATATGCCAAAAACCCAGAAGCAGATTCTGAATTTTCAGCAGAACTTGTTCAGAACAACATTACAGTTGACATCCAGCATATTTTTATTGAAAAAGGCAGCTCAAAAAGGCTTGTTTTTGAGGCAGTGCTTGATGCAGGCAGCAACAATTTCTCTCTCCTGCTGCTGAAAGGCGGCATTTTAATCGACAGCTCAAAATTGGACTTGCTCGCAGAATCAATTGAAAAACCATCACTTATAAATGAGCCACAAACCAAAGAAAAATTTATAAATACGTCCCCAGAATTAGAGCTTAATGCTCAAGAAATCGAGCTGAAAAAAGAGGGTTCAGGCAGCAAGATTAATATAGCAAGCTACCTAGTACTTGGTTTATCTGTTGCTTTAAATACAATATTGATTTGGAGAAGGTAATATGGAAAAGGACATGAAAGAGATTATAGAAAAGGGAGGGCTTTACTGCAGGCTTATTGTTGAGCTTGTCGGCGGCCCAAAAGAGCACATAGATAAGACCATAAAGGAGGTTGTTGAAAAAGCAAAGCAGTTTCCTGACTCAACTGTTGAAAAGTCAAAGATATTTGAGACAGAGGAGACAAACAACGGCCTGTTCTCAACATTCACAGAGCTTGAGATGGTTTTCAAGAAGCTTGACACGCTTATGGATTTCTGCTACAATTTTTATCCTTCATCTGTTGAGATTATTGAGCCTGAGAAAATTGTAATGACATCGCAGACAATGTCTGCATGGCTTAATGACCTCCAGCACAAGATACATGCAATTGACCAGGTTGCAAAAAACCACAACATTTACAAGACAACAATGAACAAGCAGCTTAATACGCTGATTAGGACAAACATACTCACACATCTCAAGGAAAAGGAGCTTGACGAGCAGGAGATACAGAATTATGTCGGCCTGAACATGAAAAGCCTGAAGCCTTACCTTGATTTGCTTATACAGAAAGGCTCAATAAAATTCAAAGACGGCAAGTACAAGCTTGCAAAGCCGGTTAAGTTCAAATGACATTAAAAAACCAGGTTGAGGCAATATTGTTTGCAACAGGAAAAAGGACAAGCCTAGATGAAATCTCATCGCTTGTAAGGAAAAGCACTTCTGAAGTAAAGAAAATTTTAGAGGAGCTGCAGAAAGACTACCATGAAAGGGATTCTGCGCTTATGATTACAGGAGCAGAAGGCCTGTGGAAAATAGATGTAAGGGAAAAATACCTTGAGCTTTGCAGGAACATTATATCTGAGATGGACCTTGACAAGCAGACAATTGAGACACTGGCAATGATTGCATACACCCAGCCGTGCGTGCAGAGCGAGGTTATCAAGAGAAGGACAAACAAGGCGTATGACCATATCAAGCTTTTGCAGGAAATGGGCTTTATAACAAAAGAGCCTTACAAAAGGACAAGGATGATTAAGCTTACACAAAAATTCTATGATTATTTTGACGTCAATAAGGAAGAGATTGAGAAGCTGTTTGACAAGTTCAAAAGGATTGATGAAAAAACAGAGGTTGCAGAGCAGGAGATTGTTGAGCTTGAGCAAGAGAAAAAGCAGGCAGAGGAAGAATTCAAGCAGAAAGAAAAGGAAAAAAAGGATAATGCGATTAACATAGGTGAAGAGCTTAACAATATTGACGGCGGCACACCTTATGAAGAGTCAGACCCTGAGGAAATCCCGGATTATGAGAAAGAAGAGAAGCTCAGGCTTGGGCTTGCAGCTGAAAGGCAGAAAAGAAAGAAAAAAGATGTTTCTGAAGAAGTTAAAGAGGACACAGATGAAGAGCCTGAAAACGATGAAAATGGCTCTGAAAGCGAAGAAAATGAGGCTTCCGAGGCCTCAGAAGAGCAGGCTGAAAATGAGCCTGAAAACAGCGAAAACCAGGGCTGAAACTTTAAGCTGATTCTCAAGAATTCGTGCGTTTTAGAGCCTGAAACCTCCGAATTTAACCGAAAACTATTTAAATGAGAAAGCACTCCTATGTTATACAAAGAGATAGGAAAAGAGCTGATTTTATAGACGAGAAATCAAGTTCTTTTTGGGGTTACTTTGATTTAGTATGGCAGAAGAACATAGAAATAATACCAGTGAAAGGCTCATTGAAGAAGAGATGAAAGAATCTTTCTTAGATTATTCTATGTCAGTTATTGTATCAAGGGCACTGCCTGATGTAAGGGACGGCCTGAAGCCTGTACACAGAAGAATTCTTTTTGCAATGAATGACATGGGCATGCTTCATAACAAGCCGTTCAAGAAATCTGCAAGGATAGTCGGTGAAGTTCTTGGTAAGTACCACCCGCACGGCGATTTGGCTGTTTATGACACTCTTGTAAGGATGGCGCAGCCTTTCTCATTAAGGTATGTTCTTATTGACGGCCAGGGAAACTTTGGCTCAATTGACGGCGATTCTCCTGCAGCAATGAGGTACACAGAAGCAAGGCTTATGACTGTTGCAGAAGAAATGCTTGCAGACATCAACAAAAAAACTGTTAATTTCATGCCTAATTTTGACAGCTCTCTTGAAGAGCCTGTTGTACTTCCTTCAAAAATACCAAACCTTCTTGTCAACGGAAGCTCAGGAATAGCAGTTGGAATGGCGACAAACATTCCTCCGCATAACATGAATGAGATATGCGATGCAATTGTAAAGTTAATTGACGAGCCTGATACAACAATAGCAGACATTCTTGGAATAATAAAAGGCCCTGATTTCCCTACTGCAGGGATTATAGCAGGAACTTCTGGAATAAAGCAGATGTATGCGAGCGGAAAAGGAAGGCTGATTGTAAAGGCAAGGACAGAGGTTGAAAAAGTAAAAGACAGGGAGCAGATTATTGTTACAGAAATACCGTATATGGTTAACAAGACTCTTCTTATTGAGCAGATTGTATCATTGATCAAGAGCGGCAGGATAACTGACATATCTGACATAAGGGATGAGAGCTCAGGCAAAGGCATGAGAATTGTAATAATACTGAAAAAAGATGCAGATGCTGATGTTGTTGTTAACCAGCTTATGAAGCACAGCAAGCTTAAAGTTACATTCGGCGCAAACATGCTTTCTCTTGTTGACAGGCAGCCAAAAGTTCTGAATATTAAAGAGATGCTCCATTATTTCATTGAGCACAGGAAAGAGGTTGTCAGAAGAAGGACACAGTTTGACCTTGATGTTGCAAAAGACAAGGCGCACAAGCTAAAAGGCCTTAAGATTGCGCTTGACAATATTGATGCAGTTGTTAAGCTTATCAAAGAGTCAAAGTCAGTTGACGATGCAAGGACAGGGCTTATTTCAAATTTCTCATTGTCAAAAATACAGGCCCAGGCAATACTTGAGATGAGGCTTCACAGGCTTACAAGCCTTGAGCAGGAGAAGCTGAAAGAGGACCTTAAAGAGACATTAAAGCTCATAGAGATGCTTAGCGAGATACTTGCAGATGAAAGGAAGATTTACGGCATAATCAAGGATGAAACAACTGAGATGAAGACAAAGTACGGCGATGAAAGAAAGACAGTCATATCAAGCGAAGAAGAAGAGGAGATTGAAGTTGAGGATCTTATTGAAGAGCAGGCAATGGTTGTCACATTGTCCCACCAGGGATATGTAAAAAGGCTTCCTCTTGACACATACCAGGCGCAGAGAAGAGGAGGAAAAGGAGTAATAGGAGCTGCAACAAAAGAAGAGGATTTCATAGAGCATATCTTTGCAGCATCAACGCATGCTTATCTGCTTATTTTCACAAATAAGGGAAAAGTCCATTGGCTGAAGGTTTACCAGATACCTGAAGCATCAAGGCAGGCAAAAGGAAGGCCTATCATAAACCTTGTTGAAGGCCTTGAGGAAGGAGAGAATGTCCAGACAGTCATTCCTGTAAAAGAATTCAAGCAGGGAAGATACCTTACATTCGCAACATCAAAAGGTGTTGCCAAGAAAACAGAGATAGAGGCATATTCAAATCCTAGAAAAGGAGGAATTATTGCAATCAACCTTGATGTTGGAGACG
>JAHWHF010000110.1 GCA_019323415.1 Candidatus Woesearchaeota archaeon
GGCTGTCGTATGTAACCCTGTGCTGCTGCGCCCTTACCTGCGCCCTCTCAACAAGCACTCTTCCGTCTGCAACAAGGCCTGAAAGCGCTGCTGCAACATGGTCGTCAATAGGGAAGATTTTCTCAACACCCTCAACAACCATAAGCGGGTCCATCACCCTTTTGTCTGCCACAAGCAGGACGCCGTCCTTGCACACTATTCCAATTGCAGTTGTGCCCTGCTTAACTGTTTTTTTTGCATATTCAACCTGAAGAAGTCTTCCGTCAGGAGAGAACATGGTAATTGCTCTGTCATAACCAAGCATCTGATTGCTACGGTCTCTCATTTTTTCACCTCTAACTTGCTTTATTCAGAATTCCAGAAGTCTTAACGCTCTTAATGCAAACACTCTTGTTATTTATCCTCTTAACAAGCATCAATGATGCCTTTGCATGGTCCAAATACCTGCTGTTGACCTTGAAAACACCTTGTTGTGAATTCTGATCCCATTTGTTTCTTATTATCTTTGGGCCTGCCCTTGAATAATAAAGAGTGCCCATAAAAGCCCTAAAGGACTTGTCTAATGCTTCATGAACATCAGTATAACTAAGTTTTTGATCTGAGATTATTTCAAATGATACATAACGATTCTGTTCTTTCATGCTTGGCATTAACCCCCTTGCCATAATAATCACCTTAATCTGGTGTTAAGAGAACCTAATTGCTTCCCCTCTTCTCCCACCGATGTCCTAAAAAAAGAGGTTATTTATAAAGGTTTTGGTTGAGTTGGTTCTATCCTTTCCTTGAGATGCCCGAGGACGCTTGTATCGCCGTCAAGAAGGACAAGAATATAATCTTTGAAAGTTTCAGCAGTCTCATCTGCTCTCTTTAATCTTGAAGAATCTTCCTCAAGAGCCCTGCTTACTGCTATTGCTGCAATCATTGCATTAATCTCGTATTCGCTCTGCCAGAAAGGAAGCTCTTTTCTCAATATTTCTTTTGCAGTAGGATAGTTTATTTTGCCTGCATCTGGCCTGTATTTTGCAGCCTCTTCAGGCTGGCATGTGCTTATGTGCACCATTCTCCTGACATAGTTCTCAGTGTCTTTTGAAAATTCAGGGACAGTTATTCTCATTGCAATAAGTGTTTCAAGTATCTCCTGTGTAAGCGGGCCGTTCATGTACATCTCATCAAACTTCTCATATACTGTTGCCTCAAGCCTTTCATAGTCACGGCCTGCCCACCTGTTCATTGGGACTTGGTCGAAAAACAATGCCCTGATTTCTGCAATAACATTCTCTTCAGAGCCTGCTCTAAGAAGTGCTGTCTGCGTCTTATGAAGCTCTGCAACATATTTTGTTTCGCCGTTTTTTACAAGCCGCCTAAGTTTAGCCTCTTTCTCAACAAGCGCATCAAGTTTTTTTGCAATCTTTGACTGCATGAAATCAATATGGTCAACCTCGTGCCTTAGCTCTGTGTCTGACACCCTAATGCCAAGGAATTTCTCGTCTATCTTTGGCTTTAGCTCCCTGAACATTCTCCTGACAGGCTTTGCAAACTTTATTGCATTGAATTTGCTTTTGCTGTATTTTTTGCCGCGCTCGTTAAAATCCCTCTTAAGCCGTGCAAGCTTTCTCGGGCCAAGCTCTTCTTCAAAAGCCTCTATAGTATTAACTGGATGCTTCATAGCCTCAAGAATCCACTCTTCATCATAATCACCAAAAATTTCCCTGCTTAATGAGAAATAAAGCTTAATGCCTTCTGTTCCTTTATCGCATTCTGCATCGCTGAATGATGCTGCCTGTGTATTAAGAACGTTTACATCAACAACAGGAGTGTCGCCTTCAAGAAAAGCTTTTGCAGCTGCATTGCAGTCATCATTGTAGTAATTTATCCTTACCTCAACATTTTCAGGCACTCCAAGCCCAAGCCTGCGCCTTTCATGAAGAACTTTCTCTAGGTCGTGCTTGACTTTTGGCTTCAGTTTTCCCAGGCCCCAGGCTGCTTTGATTTCCATATTACAGTTTAGTAAGATGTTTGAATATTTAAATGTTTTGGTTATTTCGTCACCTATTGGTAGTTACTTAATCAAGAAAACCTTTATAAACTCGCCATTATCCCTCCCGTTTAATGGGAAGAATTAAAACACAGCAAATCAAGAGACTTACGAAAGAATTTGTCAAAAAGCATAGAGGTATGTTCACTGACAAGTTCGAAGACAACAAGAAACTAGTTGAAAAAGTAGGTGAATTCAACTCAAAGAAGCTCAGAAACGTTATTGCAGGGTATGTAACTAGAATCGTAAAGGAAAAACAAGAAATACCAGAAATTTAGGGGGTGTGAGTAATGGCTGACGACAACTCAATCTTTGTTGGCGGCAAACCTTTCATGAACTATGTCACAGGAATTGTGATGCAGTTCACAACAAAGGGTGCTGACGAAGTAACAATAAAGGCAAGGGGAAAATTTATTTCTAAGGCAGTAGATATCGCAGAAGTGGCTTTGAAGAGATTCCTTAAGGACGAGATAGAGCTGAAGGAAATAAAGATAGACTCTGAAGAGTTCAACAACAAGGAAGGAAAGGACATCAGGGTATCAGTAATTGAAATAGTCCTGAAAAAGAAATAATCTTTTCTTTTATATTGTATTTCAATCAACTTATTTTTAATAATCTTTATAAACAAACTCCAAATATTATTCTTTACGGGTCCATAGTATAGCCTGGACAGTACGGCCGGCTTCGGACCGGTAAACGGGGGTTCGAATCCCTCTGGACCCGCTTATGGTTCTATAGTGTAGCAATCGCCTTCAGATGTGATAGAAGAAATATTTTCAGGGAAAAAATCCCTTTTTATGTCTGTCTGGTAAAGTATTGGCTCAGCTAAAAGCGAAGGCTCGACAGTCTCAGGCCTTGCAGTTGCGCCTGACTTCATTATCAGCAAAATCTCTTCAGCGCTTATGTAAACAGAGGCATTTCTCTTTCTTGCCTCTTCAACAAGAGCTTCAAGAACATGTTGCCTTGTTGCCCTTGAATATATTGATATCTTCTCAACAAGGCTTATTTTCCTTTCCTTTCCAATAAATCCGTGCAGTGCTTCCAAAATTCCCATCAAAAAGCGCCTTTTCGATTGAATATTTAAGGTTTTTGGAAAATAAACTGAAAAACAAAAGCAATAAATATACAGTGCCAATTCTAAAACAGAATGGCAAGCAAAGTCGCAGTTCTAAAGACAAGCCCTGAAACAGTTATCAGGGATTATGCAAATGTAATGCACCTTGGAGAATACCAGAAGCACATATCAAGGGATGAAGAGACAATACTGAAGCTCAACCTTTCATGGTCATTATATTATCCAGGATGCTCAACACAGCCTTGGCAGCTTGACGGCGTGCTTACAACTTTGAAAAAAGACGGCTATGACAATATAAGAGCTGTTGAAAACAAGACAGTTGTAACAGACCCATGGCTTGGAGCAAGCCAGAACAAATGGGGCAAGGTTCTGAGAAAGCACAATATGCAGTTTGAGCCTTTGACAGATGTTGAATGGTCAAAATACAAAATAAAAAGGGAGCTTACTGCAATTCCAAGAATATTCCCAGAAGGCCATGAGATACCAAAAATATTCCTTGGCAAAAACATGATACAATTGCCTACAATGAAGACGCACGGGCACACGCAGATAACAGGCGCAATGAAAAATGCATTCGGCGGCTTGATAACAGAGAAAAGGCACCATTGCCACAAGATGATACACGAAGTTTTAGTTGATTTACTGGCAATACAGAAAGAGCTTCACCCAGGACTGTTTGCTGTAATGGACGGAACTGTTGCAGGCACTGGAAAAGGGCCAAGGACATTCAAGCCAGTCATAAAAAATATTCTTCTTTCATCAGCTGACCAGGTTGCAATTGACGCTGTTGAGGCAAAGCTGATGGGATTTGACCCTATGAGCATTCCTTTCATTAAAATGGCGCACGACAGGGGCCTTGGCACAGGAGACATTGCACAGCTTGACATTGTAGGCGAGGATGTGCATGAGCTTAACTTTGGCTTCAAGACAAAAAGAAGCCCTGTAATTTATTTTGACCAGATGTTCAGGAACAAGATAGGATTCCTTGAAAAGATGTTTTTCCACACAAGATTATTCAAGCTGTGCGTGAAAGGCTCAGCATTCTATCATGACAAGCTGTGGTACAACCTTAAAGGAAAAAGAAGGGTAAACAAGTTCATGAAGACAGAATGGGGAGAGCTGTTTAAGTCATATTAGGTAAATAATAAAAAAAGCAGCCAAAGCCCACAACAATCCTGCGAGCATAATTCTCAAGTCCTTAACAACAAGATATGTTTTTCTTGCAATTTCTGAGCCTGAATTAATTAAGTGCACATACCTTAGCATGATATAAACAGCAATTGGAAGCGTCCATACAAGCAGAGGATAATCTGAATTGAATGAGAACAACGCATAGCATATGAGCAAAGATGTTGTTGTTATTGTCATCAATGAGTCAACTATGCCTGAAGTGTAATGCGTAAGTGCTGGCTTGTGAAGCTCTGCATCTTTTCCAAGCAAAAGCAGGTCTGATTTTCTTTTTCCTGCTGCAAGAAACAATGCAAGGAAAAATGGGCACAAAATTAGCCATGGGCTTATCCTTATTATCTCTCCAGGTTTAACAATAAATGCGCCTGACAAAGCCCTTAAAATAAAATTTATTCCAATGATTGTAATGTCAAGAAAAGGCTCATTCTTAAGATACAATGAATAAAACAATGTCAAAGTGAATAATGCCAAAACAAAGAATGCAAAATATTTATCCAAAAGCAAAGCAATTGACAATGCAACCAATAACAAAATAACTGCAAATGCAAATGCAATATACAGATTGATTCTTCCTGATGCTATAGGCCTTTTTGACTTTTCAGGATGAAGCCTGTCTTTTTTCAAGTCAAAAATATCATTAAGGATATATCCTGAAGATGAGACCAGGCATAAAGCAATAAATCCTATAAGCACGTTAAAGAAACTTAAACTGAAAAGCTGCTTTACAAAAACCAATGGCAAAAAAACTAGCAGATTCTTATACCATTGCTCAACTCTTAACAGCCTGAAAAAGCCCCCCATTGCCATATCGAGAATAAACAAAACTATATATATAAGTTTTCTTTTGCCCTAACATGGTGATAAGATGAAAGTTATTATCGGTGCAGACCATGCTGGCTTTAAATTAAAAGAAGAGTTGAAGAAATTTCTTAATGAGCTTGGCTATGATGTTGATGATGTAGGCACTGAGAATGAAGAATCAACTGATTATCCTGTTTATGCTGACAAGGTTGTAAAAAAAGTCCTTCAAAGCCATGAGAACAGGGGCATTATGGTCTGCAGGACAGGCATTGGCTCATGCATAACTGTAAACAGGTTCCATGAAGCAAGGGGCGCTCTTGCATATTCAGAAGAATCTGCTAAACTTTCAAGAGAGCACAACAATGCAAACATTCTTTGCCTTGGCTCAATAATGGACTGGGAGCTTGCAAAGAAAATGGCAAAGATATTTCTTGAGACAAATTTCTCAGAAGAAGAAAGGCACAAACGAAGATTAAAAGAAATAGAGGATTTGTTTTAATAATTTTATTTTGATTTTAGGTTAAGGCCGATATATGTGCCTATGCCAATACCCATTAAAAACAATAATAATTCGCCTATTCGATGTTTAGAAATCAATATTGCAATTAATGGAATAGAACAAATAATTCCAGGCAATACTTTCTTGTTGATTGTTATTGTATCGCTTTTTTTCTTCATCTTCTAACTTACAAACTTGGCCATTCTTTTTACAAAATCTTCAGCCTCTTTCCTGTAGGCATCATATTCTGCTCCAGAGACATAGCCTATTTCCCTGTGTGTTATCTGCTTCATTATTTTGTAGAACTTGCGCATTGTATTGACGTATTTTTCCTCGAGCTTTCCTTTTCTTGCCATCTCATCCTCAAGCATGTCAGGAACATGCTTTGGCGAAGGCGGAATAAATCCCAATGACATCAAAGCTGCGTGAGCTGAGTCAATAACAGCCCAGTACAGGTCAATTACAGCCTGGAGAACATGCCCGTTTGCATTGTTCAATGTTGTTGGAGCCCTTGCATAATAATTGTTAATTGATTCCTGCGACGGCCTTATCCTTCCCCTGTACAGCAAAGCCTGCAATGGGTCAAAGAATCCTGTGTCAACCAATGCAAGGCCGTCTCTTAGGATATTTATCACAACAGGGTCTCCTGCCCTTACATATTCCCAGAAAGTTGAGAATTTCAATGTAATGATGTGCAGCCTTTTTGAAGTGTCAAGAATTTTTTTGTCAACAATAATCTTGTATGTCTCAAGAAGCTCAGGCGTGAGCTCAACGCGGACATCATCAATGACAATAAGCATGTCAATGTCTGCGCTTTTCTCGCCTTTTCTCCGCGCAGCAGAGCCAAAAAGGACTATTGCCTTTACAAGGCTTGTAAGCTCTTTGTATGTTTTTTTTGCAAACTCTGTGGCTATGCCTACATCCTGCTCATGATATTTAATTTTATTAGGATTCAGTTTGTATTTAAGCTCGAAGTTTGCCATGTCTCCCCTTTTTTGAAATTTAATATTGGATATATTATAAATCTTACTGTTGAAGCCTGGCGATTGCCTCTTCAGGATTTTTTGATGCAAAAATATAATTTCCAGCGCAAAGCACATCTGCATCAACAAGCTGTTTTGTCTTTGCATTTATGCCGCCGTCAACCCATATCTCTTTTCCCATTGGCCTGAGCAGCTTTGTCTTCTGCGCCGCCTTTTCAATAAACTCCTGTCCTGAAAATCCGGGATTTACTGTCATGACAAGTATGAAGTCAATGTCTTTTAGGTAAGGCTGGACATCATGCACAGAAGTCTCTGGGTTCAATGCAAGGCCTATTTTCTGCTTCTGCCTTTTTATCTTACTGATGGCCTCATCAACATCATTAGCTTCAACATGGATTGTGATTGAGTCTGCTGCTGAAAATGCGCTGACAAAGTTCTTTGGGTCGCTAACCATAAGATGTGCGTTTACAGGCAATTTCGTGCACTTTTTGACAGCTTTAAGGATATCTGGGCCGATTGTTATGTTTGGGACAAAATGCCCGTCCATTACATCAAAATGGATGTAATCAGCAGCATTAACTTTGCTTAATTCAGACTTTAAATTTGAGAAATCACATGCAACTATTGATGCAGCTACTTTCATCTAACAAAAATTCTCCTCTTTTCTTTTCCTTCAAGCTCTAGCAATATCCTTCTTATGATGCCGTTCTCAGGGTCAGGCATAAGCTTTACCCTTTTCTTTATGTCATCAAATGATGCAAACGGCTTTACCTGCCTTTCCTCAAGCAGCTCCCACATGTGCTTTTTGCCAATGCCAGGTATAAGCTCAAGCATGTGCATCCTTGTTGACAATGGGCCTGCCTCATTGTAGAATTTCACATATTTTTCAGGTGTTGTCTCAACAATCTGCTTTACAACATATTTCAGCTCATTCGCAGCTGAAACTGTAAGCTTTTCAAACGGAAGCGAGCCTGATATATGATGGATTTTTTCCCTTTTCTCATCGCCTATGTAAACTTCCTCATAAGGCTGCAGGAAAATGTCCTTCTTTGGAACAAGCTCAAGAAGAGTGAAATGCTCTTTGCCAAGAGCCTGGGCTACTGCAGACCTTTTATGGCCTGGCCGCCTGTCAAACGGGTATCCGTTTGGCAAAAAGTCCAATATGTAGGCATATTCTTCTTTTCCTGTTTCCATTTTAGCAGAATTATTGCAAGCCTCCTTTATATATTTATCTATAAGAATTCCTGGACTGCCTTGACAATCTTCTCGGTGTTGTCCTTTGTAATTGTCAAAGGATAGCCCTGCAAAATAACTTTCAGCTCATCTGTGTTTTTTGGCAGGGTGTCGATAATCTTCACTATATGGTCTTCGCCAAGCCTTGGCACGCCAAGATTATCAAGCTTTTTCCTAAGCTCCTCTGCTTTTGTTTTAGAAAGCTTTGCAAAAACATTAAGGTACTCTTCTGTCCTCTGTGACCTGAAGTTAAGCTCTGTGTCCCTTTTCTTTATTGCCTCTATCTCAGACTTCACTTCTGACATTGTGACTGGCTTCTGGCTTAATATCTTTGGTTTTGTCATTTTAAGGCCTCGATAAGTGTATTGGGTGTGTGATTATTGTCTTTGTGACTTTGCCGTCCTTTATGTCAACAGCATAGCATTTTCCCCTTTTGCCTTTCACAACACCAACTTTTCCATAGTATCTTGTAAAAAACATGCCCTCATGCACAGAAGGCTCTGCAACCAGCTTAACCTTATCTCCAGCCTTGAATACCTGGAAATAGTCCTTAAGCGAGACCTTGCCTTTCTCGAACTTCTTCTTGCTAAGCAAGGTCCTTGTCTTTCTCCTTGAGCCTCCTCTTCGCATTGCCATTTTAAACGTAGAATTTTGGGGTTGTTTTTAAAGCTTTGGGTTTTTCAAGAGAGGAGCTGTTTAAGCTCATCCCAGCCATGTGAATAGAAATCCTTCTGCATCTGCTGCCTTAGAACATGCTTGAGCTGCTCTTCGCCTTTGACCCTGGCAGATATTATCTTTGACCTGTGCGAGTATGAAAGAGCTGCATAAAACAAAAAGCCAAGCCAGTCTTTGTATGCTGCAATTATGCTGTATTTTGGCAAGTCTTTTGCTTCAGACACTAGATCTGCATGCTCAAAATCATGCCTGAACTGCTCAAAAAACGGCTTTACAATGTCCTGGTTTTCAGTGTAAATGTTCTGCTCATCAACACTCAGCTCATAGCCGTTTGATGTTGAGAAGTTATTGGAGCCGCTCAACAGCCTGTTTTTTGTTACAAGGCCTTTTGTATGTATAAGATCATTTGACATTGCAATGTGAAGATGCTTTGAATTGCCTGATTTCCTTAGCAATATTTTTAGAAAATCAATATTCCTGTGCTGGTTTGCATCTGATTTTTTTGAAGCAAGAATATGTACATCAATATTATTCTTTAAAAGCTCAAGAATAGGCTTGATATAATCTTCACCCATATACGCCATCTCAATGTACAAAGGCTCTTTTGAATTTCTTATGAAATTGATAGTGAACTGGTGTATTGACTGGACTTTCTCGCCATTCTTTGGCATTGGGTTTGTTACAAACTTAAATGCATTATCTTGTTCAGGCTCATGGCCCATTAATTTGATAAGAATATGCTCAACATATTTCTTGTCCCTGATTTTATGGCAGTAATCAACCCATTGAGTATAATCATTTGATATGCATTGGCCGCCGACATAAGCAAGATTTCCGTCAATAACAATTGCCTTGCCGTGGTTGAAAAAAGGAAGGTTCATCAGGTGTATGTTGTTGTGGCTCTTCATCCTTGAAGAATTTTCATTTGGCTTAAGGTTTGGCCTTTTCTGCAGCTTGGCAATAAGCTTTCCAAGCCTGTCAAAGTTCTTTAATGTCAAAAACCTGTATTCTTTGCTGTAAAAGCTTTTCAGAAAACTTGTTTTAAAATCATCTGCATCTGTAAGCAAAGGCACTCTTCCAGGAGTGTGCTCATAAACACATCCGCTTATGTCGTTCCTTATTATTACCTGGACGCCTTTGTCAGCAGCATTAAGAACAGCTTCAGCAACTTTGTTTCCTATCTCATCATCAATCCAAATGAAAGTGTCAATAATAACAAAATGTGTTGCATTATTTATTTCGTTGATTAGGTCAGGATAAAAAGTCTTCCTGTCCAAAAGGTTATAGCTGTCCAATAACATCACCGAACTTGATTTCTTTTAGGTTATTTTTAAATTTAATTGTATTTTTCTCAAAAAGCATAACTATTGATGAGCCGAATGAGAAATAGCCGAGCTCATCTCCCTGCTTGACTGTTGTTGGGAGTTTTTTGAAGCTAAAGCATATTTTCCCAACATTGAATGCCCCCACAAACACCATATAGAGTTTTTTGTTTTTCTTTGTCCTGCACTCAAGAACAACACGCTTGTTCTCAACAAACAGGTTTTTCTTTAAATTCAAAAAGAGCTTGTTAACAGGAAATAATCTTCCGGGAATATAAGCTGCCTTTTCAATTTTCAGGTCGCAAGGTGCATGATACCTGTGATAGTTTTTTGGAGACAGATATAAGTTAATGTATTGTCCATTTTCCAAGTTAATATTCTTTTTGAGCAGTTTATTGAGGCTGTATGGCCTGCCTTTGACCTGCAGAAGTGTGCTGTTCTTTACTGTTCCGTGCTGCGTCACCAGGCTGTCTGCAGGTGATATGCATGTCTTTGCATTTCTTTTGAATCTTGCATTTGGATTTTTTAATTTTCTTGTGAAAAGCTCTGTTAATGTTTTATATTCATCCAAAGGCTTGTGCTCTTTAAGGTCAACACCATAAAACCACACATACAACCTGTTAAGCAGCGCCATAATCATATTTTTATTTTGAATTGTATATAAGCATTTCCATAGAAACTTTTAAATACGCCAAAAGGTTCTAAAATCAAAAAGAGGTCATAAAGTGGAAATTATTCTTGAGAAAAAGCCAAAAAATCCAATTATCATTGACGGGTTTCCCGGCCTTGGCCTTGTTGGAACTATTGCAACTGAATTTCTTATTGAGCATCTGCAGGCAAAAGAGATCGGAAGGATAAAAGGGAATGAGCTTCCTCCTCTTGTGGCTGTGCATGACAAGAAGATAGTAAGAAGCATCGGCTTTTTTTATGCTGAAAAGCAGAACCTCCTGATACTTCATGTTATTTCAGGCGCTGTTGGAATGGAATGGCAGCTTGCTGACCTGCTGATAGACCAGGCAAATGAGCTGAAGGCAAAAGAAATTATATCGCTTGAAAGCGTTGGCGTTCCTGCAGGAGAGGAAGCTGAAAAAACAAGGGCATTCTATTATACTAATAAAAAAACAAGCGAGAAAAAGCTTGCAGATTCAGGCGCAGAACCGTTGACAGAAGGCATTATAATGGGGGTTACAGGGGCTTTAATGCAGAGAGTGGGCAAAGATATCCCTTTCTCAGCAATATTTGCAGAAACACACACAGGATTGCCTGATTCAAAGGCAGCTGCAAAGCTGATAGAAGTTCTTGACAAGTATGTTGGGCTTGATGTTGACCCAAAGCCTCTTATGCAAAGTGCGGAGAGGTTTGAGCAGAAGCTAAAGATGCTTCTTGAAAAGAGCAAATCTGCTTCAACAGAGCAGGAGAAGAAAAAGCTGAGCTATGTGGGCTAGAATTTCTTGATGATTTTATCTAAATCAGCAACAGAGCTTATAACAATAATATTACTCATATCTTCAAATTCAGAAGGGACTTTTCCGCTATTAAGCAGTTCTTTTATTCCTATCAAAGCCTTTACCTTCCCTTTCTTTTCCTGATAGTTCCATTTCATATAGCCAAGCTCTGCAAATGTGCCTGCTGAAAGGCCTGCGCATATAACTAAATCAGAATCAGTTACAAGGGTCAAAAGCATGTCATGCCAGCTGCTCTTTTTTGTCTTTAGGTCAGCTTCTTTCAGGCAGCCCATGTAAGGCTTGGTTTCCCAGTCATAATCATTTTCAGTATAAAGCATCTCAAGCTTGCCCCCATTTTTTTTGTGCGCATCGCCGATAAGCTTAAGCATGCCTGAATAGTTGAAGACCACTACAAGTGCTGCATTATTTTGAGCAGTAATTTTGCCTATTGACTTGGAAATCTGCTCTATTTCTGGCACAGGCCTGCCTATGATTTTTGAGAACTTTTTCATGTTTGTCGGCCCGATAATGCTTATTTTCATTTTTTTGTGAAATAAGGGGGTGTATATTAATGTTTCCGCCCTTTTATTTTCTATATTGTAAAATATTATTAAAACTTTTAATCAATAACTAAATATATAATTTTAATATAAAATTAAACTTTTAATCAAAGATTAATATATGTAATTCTATTTTCAAATCTTGCGCTTAAAGGTTTTAAGCGATTCTAAAAACGTATATTATGTGCTGAAGAATATATTTCTCGTGCCGAAAGCTTTAATTATTCATAAAATTTATTCAAATTTATGGAGGGGGAAAATACAGAAAAGCCAGAGCAGAAATTTCCTGTTATGCCTATTTATTCTCAGCAAAAGCCCGCAGAGCAGACTGAAAAACAAGAGCCAAAACCAAACCTAGTTCCAGAAATGCCAGTTGTGCCTAAAGAGCCTGTAATCACGCCGCCTGTTGACTATGAAAAGGCAGTCAGCAATATTGCTGAAAGCACTGAAAAATTATCAGGCCCAACACAGGAACTTCACGATGAAGCGCAAACAATAGAAGACATATTGTCAAAGCCAGCTGCGCCAGGACCTGAACTTCCAACAAAACCAACATTAGATGAAGGATTGCTTGAACAGCCAGAGCTGGTCGGCTATCTTATGCTTGACAAAGCAGGAAGATGCCATTTTTTTAGCGGAAAAGATGCATTCTCAACATACAGGCAGCTTGCATCATCAAGAAATCCTGCAGATGAAAGGCTGAAGGTAAAAACACAGTATGCAATAAAAGTCTTTGATGACGATGTTGACCTGTACGTTGACGAGCAGAAGGTTGAAAGGCTTGAATGGGGAGTAAAAGAGCTCACATTAAGGCTTCTAAAGGGCAAAGACGGCAAATTTTCTGTTGATGCAAAGATTTATCCTCAAGAAATTGCAGGAATGGAAGTTTTAAAGGAGTATGCTATAGCTGTTTCTGAGCAAGAAATACACATAATTAAGCCAAAAATTTATAAATAACCTGCCTCGGACTAGTTTTGGGGTACAATGGTAACTCTTCAAGAATTAGGAATAGTACTCGAGGCTGAGTTCAGTAAAATTGACCAGATAGAGGCGGATGAGCTGCAAGACATACAGGAGCAGCACAGGAATGACAGCGTCAGCACAAAAATTTCTATTGAAGAAGAGCTAGCAAAGCACTGCCTTGAGAACACAAGAAAGCAATTTGACGAGCTTACGAAAAGGCTTAATCTTGATTATATCGGCCAGCATGTTGAAGTAAGCGACAATGCTGCTGAATTCGCGCTTTCTGCAGCACCAACAATATACAAAGAAGGGCTTTTGGCAATACATTTGAGCAGCGAAGCGCTTATGCTGAAACGCCCGAAATTAAGGGGTTTAGAGGCTAATACGTTTGATTTGTACGAAGTTATGGATGTAAAAACGCTGAAGCAGAAGATCAAGGCGCATTTTATGCTTGGAGAGCTTATGTATGCGCTTCAGGTAAGGGTTAGCAGGGAAGGGCCGAGGACGCCAAGGGCAGAATATGAAAAGGTCACTGAAGAAGGCGCTGTTCTTGATGAAAGGCTGGAGAGGAACGAAAGATTCTCATTAATAAGAATAAGGCTCTGCCATGATGTGGGCGCTGCACACAAAAGGCTGTACGAGCTTAGCCAGAGGACTGCTTCGGCACAGGCAGACAAAGCAAAGCACTGGCTGTGGAATATGTTTGACATTAACCTTCATGACAAGTTTGACCTTGAAGAGGTAATGACTCCGCATGAGTTCAGAAGGTACATACGCGATGTTAAGGAAATAGGCCTTGGCTGCGTATTCATGCTGTATGACAGGGAAAACGGCTTTGGCTGCGGAAAATCAAGGAACATATGCCATTTCAAGCAGGATGATACATGCAGGCTATGCGATGGCGACCAAAGGCTGCATGATTATGTGAAAGTAAGGGCAGAGTTCCAGCTTGAGATGATAGATGAGGCTGATTTCTCAGATTTGCCTTAAATTTATATACCTGCTCTGCTTGTGTGCTCTGAATGCTTAACAGACAGGAATTTTTGGAAGCCCTGATTGAAGCTGCAGAAAACGGCATGGATGTTGCAATTAGCACAAGAGTCCATCACCCAATGGCTGATGAGCCATACATGTCTGTGAGCATGAACTACAAGGCAGGCATACTTACACATTTCAAAAGGCTGTTCTCACAGCCAAGCCAGCGCGACACGTACTCGCATGAGTACAGGCTTGCGCGCGAAGCTCAAAGATACATTGACACATTCAGGTTTTCGCTTGTGAACTTCGGCCTTGACTTAGTTGGCCAAAAGCTTGTATATCTGGCACCACAGGAAAACACCAAATCTGAGCCAGAAAGGCAGGGTTTTTTGCCAAAAAATAGGCTTCGAAGCCTGGTTTCTGCTTTATTCTAGATTCCCTGAAGGAAAAGTACGTATAAGGTACATTAAATGACGTTTCATACAACTAGGCAGACTTGTACCTATACCTGCCTGTTTTGATATTTGGCACACATATGCTTTTTTTCAAAAAACTTAAATATGAGCCTTGTTGGACTAGTGCCATGACAAACCTCAATGCACACCTTGAAGAGTATGATGACTTCAACAAGCCGCTGACTGAAGTGCCTGTTGAAAGAAGTGCACTTGACAAGCCGCAGCCTGCCAGAAGAGGCAACATGCGAAGGCTTGAAGCGCTTATGGCAGAAAGAGGCATAACAGATGTAAGGGAGATGCAAAGGCTGCAGAGCAGGTGTGCAGCTGAGAAGCATGAAGGCGGCGAAAAGGTAAGGTATACAAGGCAGGTAAGGAATACACTAAGAGTGTACTGCGAATGCACAAAATGCGGCCTATTATATGAAAGGCAGCCTACAGATATAGAGCTCCAGCACCAGGAATACAGAAATATATCTTTCTCAAGAAACCATTAAGCCCAAACAAGCTCTTCTTTAGTTGTTTTCTTCTTTGCAACAGGGTAAATCCTGCTGACAAGCTCTTCAGGCTTGAACCACAGCTTGATCTCGCGCTCAGCATCTGTCTCATCAGCTGAGGCATGTATAACGTTCTCGAACACGTTTGTTACAGAATGAATCCTGCCGTATTTGCCTCTGATTGTCTCAGGATGCGCTTCTTCAGGGTTTGTTGCTCCTGCAATTGCCCTTACCTCATTGATAACATCATCGCCTTCATAGACAAGGGCAAGAATCCTCTTTGTATGGTAATCGCCAAGAATGTATTTGATAAGCTCTTCAAAGAAAGGCTTTTCCTTAAGGTGCCTGTAATGCTCAACAGCCAGCTCCCTGCTGACTGCAACAATCTTTGCACCCATAATCTTTCTTTTAGGGCTTGAAAGTGCTGTTATTATATTGCCCGTAAGACTTTTTACTATGCCGTCAGGCTTTACAAGCACAAGTGTCTGCTGTGTTGCCATGCTTTTGTGATTTTCAACTTATTTATAAAGATTTTCAAAAAGCTTATATAGAAAAATGTCGTTTAAAATTATTAAAAGGTGTGATGATGCTAAAAAAACTTGAAACTGAGCTTAAATTAAGGGGATTCAGCGACAAGACATTAAAGGCATATGTCTATCATAACGAGAGATTTCTTGAATTTTCAAAGAAAAAGCCTGAAGAAGTTGATGAAGATGACATAAAGCTCTATCTTGCACATTTAATATCAGACAAAAAGCAAAAGCCTACATCTGTAAGCCTTGTCATAAGCGCATTAAGGTTCTATTATCTTGAAGTTCTTGAGAAAAACCTTTTCACAAAAGTAAAGCCGCCCAAGGCAGAGAAAAAACTGCCGACTGTGCTGACAAAAGACGAGGTTAAAAAGTTGTTAGCAGCGCCTAAAAACTTTAAGCACAGGCTTTTGATAGAAATGATGTATTCAAGCGGCCTGCGTGTGAGCGAATGCGTGAGCCTTAAGATAGATGACCTTGAGCTTTCAGAGAAAATGGGAACAGTAAGGGGAGGAAAAGGCAAAAAAGACAGGCTGATTATTCTTTCAGAGGCATTGATTAAAGATGTTAACAAGTATATGGGAAAAAGAAAAGACAAAAACCCTTATCTTTTTCCAATAAGAGACACGCACATAACAACAAGGCAGGCGCAGAGGATTGTAAAGGAGAATGCTGCAGCTGCAGGCATAAGAAAAAGAGTGTTTTGCCATGCTTTAAGGTCAAGCTTTGCAACACATCTGCTTGAGTCAGGCACAGACATAAGGGTTATACAGGAATTGTTGGGGCATTCAAACCTTGCAACAACACAAAGGTATACAAAAGTATCGACTGAACAATTGAAAAAAGTCAGAAGCCCGCTGGACAATCTCTAATTCTTAAGTTTTAGTTTTTGATTAAAACCTTTAATCGTAGGAATTGTCTTTAAAATTAAAGGTTATTAATATTGATTAAATGTTTTATTTAATAATTAGATTATATATTTAATTATCGCTTAAAACTTATATTCTAATAAATGATTAAAAGTTTTAAACGCTAAAAACTGATTAAAAATTTACAAAATTGACTGGTCAAAAACATCAAGAGTCAGTGTTTTCTGCATGGCAACAATGCCTTTTTTTGCCTGAAGCTCCTTGAACTCTGTGTCAAGTATAAAGTATGCCTTCCTGTTAATCACGTGCTTTTTCACAGGGACGCCGTTCTCAATCAGCCTGTTTATGCAGTATCTTACAAAAGGCTCGCTTTTCCTGAGCCTCACGCATATTTCATCATAGTCTATGGCCCTTGGAGACTCGTACAGCGCAAGGAAAACCTCTTGTGCAGCCTCATCTATCCTTATTTTCTTTGTGCTTTTCTCAAGCTTTGCATTCACAAACCTTGAAAGAAGGTTCTGTATGTCCTCAAGCCTTTTTTCAATTACCTCAATCCTTTGTGTGAGGTCAAGAAGATAAGAATAGTTTGTCTCAATTTCATCTGTGCTTTCATTGATGGCAATCAGGTGGTCGTTAAGCTCTTCTTTAATAGCTTTTATAGAATCCTTGACATTGAATAAATCATCTGCCACCAATACATCTGTGATCTTAGACCACCCCCATTTTAGATTTTAGAAAAACTTCTAGTTTAAATACTTTTTGAAAATCAAAAACCTTTAAAAACTCAAACGCAGTTTTGATTTCTGTTGCGTGAAAACAACGTATTGCAAACAATTGCTGTCGACGTAAAATCGAGGAAAAACATTAAAAAATGATGCAAAAATCAAGGCTTAGTATACAATTAAGTAAACTCAAATCATTCGAGAAGCCAGATGTAAAGCTTGAGCAGTATTCAACACCAGGAGAGATTGCTGCTGATGTTTTGTGGAACGCAAACATGATTGACAATATTGAAAATAAATCTGTTGCAGACTTTGCATGCGGGCCAGGCATACTTGGCATAGGCTGCCTTCTGCTTGGCGCAAAGAAAGCTTATTTTGTTGACAAAAGTAAAGAGGCGCTTGATATAGCAAAGCAGAATGTGCCTGAAGAATTCATTGCAAAATGCGAGTTTATTGAATCTGACATAAATGAAATTGAGCTTGAAGCAGATATTGTTGTTCAGAACCCTCCTTTTGGGACAAAGGAAAAGCACGCAGACAAGATGTTTCTTGAAAAGGCCTTTAAAACAGCCCCTGTAATTTATTCAATACACAAAATAACCTCAAAAGACTTTATTGATGCAGTTGCAAAAGACTTTGGCTACAAGGTTACGCACATTTTTCCTTATAATTTTCCAATAAAGGCAACAATGAAATTCCACAAAAAGCCAGTCCGGATGATAAAGGCTGCGTGCTGGCGATTAGAGAAACATTTATAAACAAACCCAATTTTCAGGCTGAATACGAGGGACAAAATGGAGCTAAATTTCAAGGAAAACACAAAATACAAGATAGTTGTTGAGCTGAAGGGAGAAGACCACACATTCTGCAATTTGCTGGTCAAAGAGCTCCAGAAAAACCCTGATGTGAAGAATGCAGCATACAGGATTGACCATCCACTGAAAGGCATACCTGAACTTCTTGTTGAGACAAATGACAAGACAACTGCAAAAAAAGCTCTTCTTGATGCTGTTGCAGGCATTAAAAAGATGAATGACAAGTTTGCAGCAGATGTTGCAAAGTCAATCAAATGATTTCTAAAGAGCACCAGAAAAAGCTGTTAAATCTTGCAAGGGAAAGCATAAAATTATACTTTGAAAAAAAGACTCCTGAAATAAAGGAGGATTTCATGAGGCAGAAAAGGGGCGTATTTGTAACAATAAAGAAAAACGGGCAGCTTTTTGGATGCATTGGCTTTCCGCAGCCGCTTTTTCCATTGGGTGAGGCAATTATTGAGGCTGCAAGGCATGCTGCTTTCAATGACCCTAGGTTTCCTGTGCTTGAGAAAAAGGACCTAGGAAAGATAAAGATTGAGATGTCTGTGCTTACAGTGCCTGAGCTTGTAAAAGCAGAAAACCCTTCAGAATTGCCAAAAAAAATCAAAGTGGGCAAAGATGGGCTTATTGTGAAAAGAGATGAAATTTCAGGCTTATTGCTGCCCCAGGTTGCTGTTGAATACAAATGGGACGAAGCAGAGTTCCTGAGCCAGACATGCATTAAAGCAGGCATGGCATATGATGCATGGAAAAGGCCTGATGTAGAAGTTTACAAGTTCCAGGCAGAAATATTTAGCGAATAATTATTGCATAAATTTATAAGCCGGTTAGCCAAATGTTTTCTTATGAAAGAAACTGAGCTTGAAATCATTGAAGAAGAGCAGAAATGGTATCACGGGCCGTTGAAATGGATAATGGCTTTGTTCTTATTGCTAATTCTTGTCTCTTGGACTTTTGCAAACTATGCTGTTAAAGTTGATCCTGAGCCAAAATATATTCCTTCGCTTGCAGAAGTTGTAGGCACATTGAATGTTGAGAACATCTCGCACGTGCCGAACGGAAGGGCTGATTTCAAAAGGTTCATCAACCCAAATGACCCTGAGATTAAAAGAATAGCTTCAACAATTGCATCAATAAGCTGCGGCTCTGGCCAGCCAGTCTGCCAGGCAAAGGCAATTTATTATTTTGTGCAGCAGAATATTGATTATGTTTCTGACCCTGACTTGGAGTATGTTGAATCTGCAAAAGAAGTTCTCAAAACAGGAGCTTCTGACTGCGACGGCATGGCTGTTCTTTTGGCAAACCTTGAGCAGGCTATAGGTGTTGAAGCAAGGCTGGCTTTTATACCAAACCATGTGTATGTTGAGCTAAGGCTTACTGAAGGCCCTAACAAGTACCATGACTGGTTTCCTGCAGATGCAACATGCAAGTCATGCAAATTTGGCGAGACAAGCGCAGATACAAGCGAAAAACTGGTTATTTCTATCTAAAAGCAAAAATATTTAAATCCAGGCATACAACATCTGAAACTCCAGCCAGGGGTGGTCTTTATGGACAATAGGCAAATGATATGCGAGAGATGCAGGAAATCAGTTCCTCTTGCAGAAATAAAGTATATAGCAATGCCAAACAACACAAAAAGGGCAGTGTGCATGAAATGCAGGTCAGAAAGGCAGGATGCGCTGAAAAAAGCAACTGTAGGCAAGACAGCAGCTGAAAAGCAATCTTATGTCTGCAGAAGGTGCAGCTACAAGTTCAAGTTCAACCCAAAAGGCGTTTCAAGGCTTAAGTGCCCGTATTGCGGCCAGGCTGACCAGGTTGCAAAACAAAAAGAAGTGACTGCAGACGAAATCCTTAAAAACAGCTGAATCTAGGTTTTGTTTTATAGGGGGAAAATGGAATACGATATAATATTTGTAATTGGAGAAATTTTTTTTGACCATCCTTTGTGCGGTCCTGCTATACTGAAAAGGCTGCTTGAAAAGCACGGCTACACTGTCGGCGTAATAGAGATGCCGCAGGATGAAAAGGATGTCATGAAGCTCGGCAGGCCAAAGCTCTTCTTTGGCGTAAGCTCGGGCAGCATTGACTCAATGTTCAGGAACTACACTCCTTTGAAAAAGCTGAGGAAAGATGACAAGCACCTTAACTATAACGAGTCTGTTCCTGACAGGGCAGTAACTGTATACTGCAACTGGATTAAAAAGAATTTCAAGGATTCAGTTATTGTAATTGGAGGCACAGAGGCAAGCCTCAGAAGGTTTGTGCATTATGATTACTGGGAAAACAGGCTCAGAAAGCCAATATTGCTTGACTCAAGGGCAGACATAGTTGCATACGGCTGCGCTGAAAAGCAGGTGCTTGAGATTGCGCAAAGGATTAAAGAAAAAAAATCACTTGAAGGAATAAAAGGAACGTGCATTGTAAGCAAAGAAGTTCCGCAGGGATTTTCTGAGATGCCAAGCTATGATGATGTTGAAAGCTCAAAAGAAAAATTCTGCAAAATGCAGCTCATGCTTGACAACACAAAAAACATATGCCAGAAGATTGACAATAGGCATGTACTGCAATACAAAAGCCCCGAATACACTCCAGAGGATTTAGACGAATATTATGAGCTTCCTTTTACAAGGGCAACTGTTGCAAAGCATTTGAGGGGATTTGAGTTCAGTGTTGTGACGCACAGGGGATGCATAGGAAACTGCAATTTCTGCTCTGTAAAGCTTATGCAGGGCTCAAGGATAATATCAAGGTCAGAAGAGTCAATACTTAAAGAGATAAAGGCAATAACAAAGCTCGCGCTTTTCAAAGGCAACATTGATGATTTTGGAGGTGCTTCTGCAAACATGTACGGAATGGACTGCATGAAATGCAGCAACAGCTGCATTGACTGCAAAAATCTTGACAGGAGCAACAAAAGGCTGATAGCATTGCTGAAAAAAGCAAGAGCTGTTGAAGGAGTGAACAATGTTTTCATAAGAAGCGGCATAAGGTATGACCTTGCATCGCCTGAATACATAAAAGAGGTTGCAGCACACCATATCTTCGGCACGCTCAGGATAGCTCCTGAGCATGTTTCAAAGAATGTGCTTAGGCTTATGAACAAGGACAAAGGCAGTATTGATGAATTTGAAAAAGAGTTTGCAAAAACAAAGAAAAAGCTTTCATATTATTTTATGGCAGCGCATCCAGGCTCAAGCATGAAAGAGGCTGAAGAGCTTGCAAAGGCTGTTAAGGGAATGAAAAATGCAGAGGCTGTCCAGGTTTTCACGCCGACACCAATGACCGTATCAACATGCATGTACTATACAGGCATTGACCCATTTACAATGGAGAATGTGTATGTGCCTTACACTTATTCTGAAAAAAAGAAGCAGAAAAATATATTATTTGGGCCTTAGCATCTTTATGTATGAGTAAAGCAGCACAGCAAGGTTGACCATCAGCATGTTGTGCTCATGCGCCCTTTCTATTCCTGTTTTTATGCTGTTGATTTTAACTGCAATGTCATCATACTGCTTAAGCTGGCTGGCAGGAATCCTTTCCCTTATTGATGCAAACTTAAGCTTTTTTATTTCCTCCTCAAGGCTCACATGGAAAAAATAGCCGTTTGCCATGCTTTCATTAAGCGCTCTTGCTTTCTTAAGCTCAGCTTCCCCTACAACGCCAGACTCGTTAAACCTGAAATCTGTGCACCTGAGAATTGTTGTGAATACTTCATTAAGCTTGGCGTTGACCTGCACCTGCAGTTCTTTTGCCTTTGCCTTTGGCAGGGTATTGAATGAATATACAAGTGACTGTATCATTGCTGTCCTTGAATTTTCAACCAGCTCTGAGAATTTTATTGTTGCAGAAAGCGGCTCATACAGGCTTTCAAGCATATCAATTGCCCTCGCAATATTTATTGGCTCGTGCACGGGGTCTTTCTTTTTTGAAATCTCGCGCAGCTCTGCAAGAGTTGGCTTGATTAATGAGAATGCATTTGCCATAAGCTCTTTGTCCCTTTCTGTATGGAAGAATGCTGAAAGCTCGCGGCCAAGGCTGTCTTCAGAAAAAGGGAGAACAGTTGTCCTCTTAAGCTGCCTGATTATCTCTGTGCTGTCTATTTCAGCTGCCTTTGCTGTCAGGCTCCTCAATGAGTGAATATAAACCATATATTGTGTCTTGCCTCTTGAGTGCCTGCTCAGCACAAATTAGTATTTTAACTTTTCGAAAGCGCCTGTTTTTTCAAAATTTTGTAAGAACTGCGTAAGAGCCTTCTTTATTGTATTCAATTAATTTGAATCCTGCTTTCTCCATCCTCTTTGCGACTTCTGAGCCAAAATCCCTTCCCTGCTTAACCTGCGGCTTTGGAAGGTAATGGTAAAGCTTTCCTTTTTTCTTTAATGCGCGGAAAGCCTGCTTGTGGTTTTCAAATGAAAAGAAATCACCTGATGCTCTTGGAGTGCCTCCGTCAAAAATTATGAAATCAAACTCATTGTCATTGAATTTTTTTATCTCATCAACAACATCCCCATTGATCATTTGTATGTTTGAATTGCTGAACAATTCTTTTGAATAGGGGTTAAGCTTTGCGATTTCAATGACAGTCTCATCAATCTCAACTGTTATAATTTTTTCAGCTGTCTTTGAAGCTGTTATTGCAGTATAGCCCAGGCCTGTTCCTGCATCAAGTATTTTTCCCTTCAGCCTGTCTTTTTCAATCCTTTCAATAAAAGCCTGCTTGTGCATTGATGTGCCTGAGACCTGCAATATAGGCCTGTAAGTTGTTGGTATAAGCTTGTAAAGGCTGTTGTTTACAAAGAACTGGACTTTCTGCAGCCTGCCATCTGCAACAACATAGCATGACTTGTCTGTTTTTCTTATTTTTGGGATTTCAACAAGACTGTTGTCAACAAAAAATCCGCTTTCGCAAAGACTGACTTTTGTCTTTGTCAATCCAAGGTCAAGAGATGTTTCTGCCTCTTTCTCTCCTTTGCTTATTGCCTTTTCAAGCTGCCTCAAGTCGTTTGAGCTTAATATCGGGTACATGCATAAGAGGCAGATAGAGGAGGTTTATAGGGTTTTCCAAAAAGCTTATAAATAACCTGCTAATTTCAGCAATTACCCGATAAACTATCTCTGATAGGAGGGAACAATGGATAAAGAAAAACTAAAAGCAATAGTAAAGCTGGCAAGAGAGACTTCTAAGAAAAGAAACTTTAACCAGACATTTGACGCTATCTTTGTTCTCAAGGGATTCAAGAAACAGGACAAGGTTGATTTCTTCCTAGACTATCATTTTCCAAAAGGAAAGCCTACAAAGGTCTGCGCGCTTATTGGCCCTGAGCTTCAGGAGCAGGCAAAGGCAAACTGCCAGAAGATGATTCTTCATGACGATTTTCCAAAATATGCAAAAGACAAGAAGCTTGTAAAAAAGCTTGCAAACGAGTTTGATTATTTCATAGCGCAGGGAAACCTTATGGCAGATGTTGCTAAGACATTCGGTAGGATTCTCGGCACAAGGGCAAAAATGCCAAACCCAAAGGCAGGATGTGTTGTGCCTCCAAATGCAAACCTTAAGCCGCTTATAACAGCGCTGAACAGAAGGGTCAGGGTGCAGAGCAACAAGGAGAACATCATACAGCTTTCAGTAGGCACAGAGGACATGCCTGATGACAAGATTGCAGACAATGTAATGACGCTGTACAATGCGCTGATTGCAAACCTTCCTGAAGGAATTAACAATTACAAAAGATCATACCTAAAGCTTACAATGGGTAAGCCAGTAGAGGTTAAGGAATAATGGCGGCAGCAGACTGGAAAAAAAGGCTTGTAAAGGATTATGTGAAAAAAATAAAGGAATTCCCAGTCATAGGAATAGTAAACCTGCACACAATGCCTGCTGCACAGCTTGCGCAGATGAGAGGCAAGCTGAGGGTTTCAGGCGTTGAGATAGCAGGCGGAAGAAAAAACCTTTTCAGGCTCGCAATAGAGCAGGCAAAAAAGGACAAGCCTGGAATTGAAAAGCTTGAAGAAAACCTTAACGGCCTGCCAGCA
>JAHWHF010000111.1 GCA_019323415.1 Candidatus Woesearchaeota archaeon
CAAACTTTTCAGATTTATTCCTTACCCTTTCCAAAGCCTTGTGGAATATCCTTTCATAAAAATGTATTTTCAAAAGCCATTTGTTGAATGTCTCCAAAAAAAGGAATATCAATGGTATTGCTGCTATATTTGCTGTTGTGCAAACGAGAAATATGAAAAAATAGTCTGCAAAAGTTTTAGCAGCCATTGCAGCTGCAACAACAGGTATGCCGACCCTCAGCTCGCCTATGGGAAGTATTGAAATAACAATGCCGTAAAGCACAGGATGAAGCTGGAGCAAAAAGTCTAGCATTTTTCCACCTTCTTAGCCCTTTTCCTAACTTCATCATCTTTAAGCAGGTCATCTATAAGCTTGTTTACAGTCAGGTATTTTCTCTTTGCCTTTGCAACATACCTTCCTTTTACAAGCTTTGCATCCTTGTATTTTTTCTTGAAATTCCTTATATGCTCTTTCTTGACATCCTGCTTTGGCCCAAGCACAGCCTTTGTCTCAGCAAGCCTTCTTGGGCCCACAACATACCAAAACATGTGCTCTTCAAACTCAAAAGCAGAATAATATATTGTAAAATCATTTGCCTTGATATTTTTCCTAATGAATTCATGCGCCTTTAGCAGCTTTGTATAAACAACATCCTCTTTTCCTTCAAGCGGCTCAACCTTTAATGCAACAAGGACTGCATTCTTGTTTTTTGCAAGCCCTTCAAGCTTTGCAATAGAAAACGGCTTTCTTATGAAAAAGTCAATTGAAGGCTTTTTCACATACCTTTTTGCAGCCTCAACAAATTTGTTGAATGTCTCATCATTCACAGCCGCAGCTGCATTCCTGTTTTTCTGCACAGGGTCAATAACAATTATTGGAGATATGAGCTTTGATGCATTAAGCTTCATGAATATCTCGTCTTTGTTCTTGTAATGCTTTGCAGCATCAATAACAACCTTTGGCTTCCATTTTGCAACAGCCTTTATCATCTTGTCAAAAGTTCCGTAATATACAACAAGTATCTCAAGAAGGTATCCTGAAAATCCGTTTATGTACGACTCTGCGCCATACACCTTCTGGCCCCTGCAAAAAAGCTTTGCAAGCTTTGCCTCGTCAGGCCTTTTTAGGTGCTTCCTCACCCATTCAACATGCAGCATGCTGACATCTGTTACATTCTCTGCCTGCTCTGCCTTGTCTATTTTTAGCACAGGAACTATCTCATACCTTTTTCCTGCGAACTCAATTGTAAAATAATCCCTTGAGCCGTGCAGCCTTTCAACATTGCCGAACTCTTTCTTCAGGACTTTTTCAAGCTGGTCAGGATTCGGCTTCTGAAAGAACCTTACAAAAATATCAAGGTCATAATTTTTCAGGTGCGTGCCTTTTGCAACGCTTCCTCCAAGCACAGCCTTTACATTTATGCCAAGCCTGTCAAAGCCAAACTGAATCTTGTTGATGACGTGCTGGTAATCAACAAGCTTTACCTCATTCTCCTTCAGCAGCTGTTTCTTGAAGTTCATAGAGAAAAAAACAAAGGATTGGTATTTAAAACATTCTATTCCGCGAACAGCAAAAGGTATTTAAACAAAGATTTCTTTTGAATATGAAAAAGAGGAAAAATGGTGTTAAATTATCTTACATTTATTGCAGTTGCTTTACTCATAGGGCTTCTTTCATCCCTTCTTGCGCAGAAGATGAAAGTTCCAAGGCTCTTGCTTCTCGTTATTTCAGGAATGCTGTTCGGCCTTATAATTAGGTCTGAGAACCTTAACCTGGGCCTGCCTGATCTTTTTATTTCAGGCCTTTCTACATTTGCACTTATACTTATTGTGTTTGAAAGCACTGCAAGGATAAGGTTCAGGCAGCTTGATGTTGCATCATGGACTGCAATTAAGCTCACTTCAGCAACAGTGATTTTCAACATTGTTTTTTTTGTTCCTGCAATTATGCTTGTGCTTTTCGGCGGCCAGACTGAATCGCTTTTCCTAAGCCTTATGTTTGCAGCAATAATGTCAGGCACATCGCCTGATGTAATACTTTCTGTGCTCGGCAAAAGCAAAAAGAAAATAATAGACACATTAAAGCTCGAGTCATTGTTCAACACGCCTGTTACAGTTATACTTCCTTTGCTTGTTGTAAGCCTAAGCGAGGGCTTCAGGCAGGGAGTTTTGTCTGAAGTCGGCGCATCATTCATAATACAGATAACATCAGGCATAGGCGCAGGTGTTGTTGTAGGCCTTATTGCCTTCAAGGCAATGAGAAAAGCATATTCAGAGGCATTCTCTCCTATTGCAGTCATTACTGTTGCAATCATAACATATATCCTGGCTGAAAACATAAACGGCTCAGGCGTCCTTGCAGTAACAACACTTGGCCTTTTCTTCGGCAACCTGAAGATTGAGCACAAGGTGTCTTTGCTTGAGTTTGAGTCGTTGTTCTCAGACCTTCTCAGAATCATAATATTTGTCCTTTTCGGATTCCTTGTAGTGCTGCCTTCAAGGTGGCTTTTCTTTATACAGACAATACTTCTTTTCATAGCATACACGCTGATAAGGCTGCTTGGGACAACATTGTCATCAAGGCAGAGCACATGGAAAGAAAGCGTTTTCATTGCGCTGATAGGCGCAAAGGGCATACCTGTTGTTGTTGTGACATTCACATTGATTGCATTGAACATTGCCGGCTTCAATGTCCTTGTGCCATACATACTTGCTTTTGTTCTTTTATCAATGATAGTTTCAACAGTTGCTGCAAGGTTCTCAAAATTCTTCCTTGGGGTTGAGATTGAAGAAGGCAAGCAGGCAATGCCTGTGCCAAAAGAGCGTGCAGAAAGCCAAAAGAAATCCAAGGCTAAAAAGAAAAGAAAATGAAAAGCCCAAAAATACTTCTTGGCCCTGCAGGAAACTGCGCAGGCAGCATCCTTGAGTCATTCAAAAGGCTGAAAGAGCTCGGCCTTGACTGCCAGGAGGTTGAATTCACATACGGCGTCAAGATGCAGAACAGCCTTGCGAAAGAGGCAGGCGCGCTTGCAAATGACCTTAACATAAAGCTTTCAATACATGCACCTTATTATGTAAATTTAAGCTCAGAAGACAAGAAAAAGATAGAAGCATCAAAATCAAGGATAATGACAAGCTGTGAAAGGGGGCATTACCTTGGCGCAAATGTTGTTGTTTTCCACGCAGGCTTTTACCAGAAAAAAACAAAAGAAGAAACATACAATATAATTAATGAAGCTCTTGTTGACTTGCAGAAAAGGATAAAGGAAAAGGGGTGGAAGGTAAAGCTTGCCCCTGAAACAACAGGAAAAAGGTCGCAGTTTGGCAACATTGACGAGCTTCTTCAGCTGAGAAAAGATATCCACACAGAGCTTTGTGTTGACTTTGCGCACCTTAAGGCAAGGGAAGGAAAAATCGATTATGACGAAATATTTGCAAAAATAAAAAAAGCAAAAATACCCCACCTGCACTGCCATTATTCAGGAATTGAATACGGCGAAAAAGGAGAGAAAAGGCACCTTGTCATGAAAGACAAGGACATAAAAGAGCTGCTGAAGGCAGTTATCAAGCACAAGCAGGACTGCACAATCATCTCAGAGTCTCCTGTAACATGGAAAGACTCACTGAAGATGAAAATGATTCTTGACACATTAAGGTAAACACTGGCCACTGGACAGCTAAAGGAAATTCTTTTTAAAGAAAAGCCATTTCCTATGCTTATGATAAGAAAATCCTTTATTTTTCTTGACAAAATCAGCCACGGAACAGAAAAAAAGCTCTGGCAGGACAATATTACAAGCTGGGACAGCTTTCTTGACAGGGGTAGCATCAGAG
>JAHWHF010000112.1 GCA_019323415.1 Candidatus Woesearchaeota archaeon
AGGCTTGCAATGTACAAATTGATGAAATACCTGTCAGAAATTACAAACAACTACAAGCAGTTCAAAGAGTTTGACGAAAAAGAAAGAATGATACGTGAAATAGTAAGGTCTGCTTTCTGGAACGGAGAAAGGCTTGCTGATGGAATATATGAGAAGGCAGGCAAGGACAATATTGACGAGACAAAAAGGCCTAACATATTTATTGCAGCATATGTCTATCCTGAATTGCTTACAACAGAGGAATGGATGAAGGCTTTTGATTATGTGCTTCCAAGCCTATGGTGCGACTGGGAAAACAGTTTCGGCGGCCTTGCCACAATTGACAAGCAGTCAAAGTTGTTCCAGCCTTGGTATTCAGGGGAAAGCAATGTAAGCTATCACAGGGGGGACTCATGGTATTTCCTAAACAACCTTGCAGCCATTGTTCTTCACAGGGCTGACAGGGAAAAGTACAAGGATTACATAACCAAGATACTGAGTTCTTCAACAGAGCAAATACTTTATTCAGGAATAATAAGCCATCTTGCTGAGCTCAGCTCTGCAAGCAAAATGGAAAGCAACGGCAGCCTTGCGCAGGCATGGAGCGTTGCATTCTACATTGAATTGATTAACGAGCTTTATCTTTAAAGACATTAGAATTCTAAAGCCCAAGCCCTACAAGGGCAACACCAAGAACTATGACAAATATGCCCAGCCACTTGAGAAGATTCATTTCTTCGTTAAGGAATTTTTTTGAAACCCATGCAACCCAAATATAATTGAGTGCAATAAACGGATATAGCGTTGAAACCTCGCCGTATGGAAGCACAAGCACAAATATTATTGAGCCAACAGCATAAGCGCCAATTCCTGTAATCAAATATTTGTTTGTTATTGCATTGAGCAAGTTGCCTGTGAGTGAATCCGCGCCTTTCTTAAAGCAGTATTGGCCGACAGCACCTATGAATGTTGACAAGCTTACAACAACTATCGCCCATAATGCTGTTTCCATTATTTTTTCCTCACTTTTATTTTTTTGTTTTTATTGTTGCTTCCAAAGCCAACAAGTGAAATCCCAACAACTATGCCTAAAGCGCCAAGCCATTTCAGCATGTTCATCTGCTCGCCAAGAAATATTATTGACAAAAAATTAACCCATATGTAATTCAATGCAAATATCGGAAACAACACAGAAACCTGGCCGCCTCTTAATGCAAGTATGTTAAATCCTGCGCCAATTCCGTAGAATCCAAAGCCAAGAACCAAAAAAACAAGCGTGCTTAATGCGAAGCTTGAAAAAATTTCAGAGCCCCATTTCATGAAAATCATGCCGAATGAAGTGAAAATTGTGCATACAAGCATGAATGCAATTGCCCACCACTTTGTTTCCATGCACTGTTTGATTAACAATATCTTTATAAAGATTTCCAGCCAAAAATACAAACCTATATAAACAAAGAATGACTAAATAATCAGTTCAAAATGGAAATAAAAAAACACTTTCAAAAAATATTCCTGGAAAAGGGCTTTGATGACATACTTGGCCAGGAAGATGTTAAACAGCAGCTGAAATCTGCTTTGATAATGGGGAGGCATGTCATTATAGTGGGGCCTCCTGGAATTGGAAAGACAACACTTGCAAAAAATGTTGCAAAGCTTCTGCCTAGCGTTGAAGTTGTCAAGGGCTGCCAGTACCATTGCAGCCCGAAACAGCCTTTATGCCCTGGCTGCAAGGCAAAATCAAAAAAGCTAACTGAAAAGATATCAGGAGAAGAAAGGTTTGTTAGGATACAGGGCTCGCCAGACCTTGCTTCAGAAGACCTTCTCGGTGATATTGACCCAATCAAGGCAATGAAATTCGGTCCGTTGAGCATTGAGGCATTCACGCCTGGAAAGATATTTAGGGCGAATCAGGGAGTTCTTTTCTTTGACGAGCTTAACAGGTGCCCTGACAAGCTGCAGAACGCACTTCTTCAGGTTCTTGAAGAAGGCATGGCAACAATAGGCTCATACACTGTTGACCTGCCTGCAAATTTCATATTCATAGGAACAATGAACCCAGAGGATTATTCAGGAACTGAAAAGCTTTCAGATGTTTTCATGGACAGGTTTGACCTGATATACATGGGCTATCCTGAGAATGTAGAGATTGAAGAAAATATTGTAGCTGCAAAAGCTGAAAAGCTCGAGGCTGTCCAGTTTC
>JAHWHF010000113.1 GCA_019323415.1 Candidatus Woesearchaeota archaeon
ATTTGATTACGAGGACATGTCGCAAAACCTTGTGCAGAGATTCGGTGATTTCATGAAGGTGCTTGATGAAGCTTTGTACGGCTTAAGGGTTAAAGCTGAAGATTTGCTGCCAATCATGAAGCCTTATATTCAAGCAGTAATCTTGGGCGATGAGTTTGGGCCTTTACTCATAGATGCTGACGTTCGAAGAAAAGAGTCTTTTTTCAGAAAATACAGAGCAATGCTAGAAAATGCCAGAACTAACTGAAATACTAAACCATCTTGATGAAGAATCAAGCGAAAAAATACGCAGATGCCTGATGCATGTTGTTGAGATTCATCAAGATGTTGTTGGAGTTTATTTTTCTATTCTTGGCTATGAAATTAAATACATACCAAGGGCAATGATTCCTGAACATTTCAATAAGGAATTAGAGCCTGACGATTGCTTTATTGTCGGAGGAAATTTCATGACGCGGTATGCCAAGGATTTGTTTTTTTCTTATTTTGACAAGGCGCCAGAGCCAGACCCAAACGACGGCCTGGCTGAATTCGATACAGAATAATCCTATTATCCTCTGAACAATATAAACATTTTTAAATATGCTCTGATTATTATTTCTAAAATGGCTGTTGAGGATGACTTTATAGCGCCTTATGTAAGGGCTGACGACTGGGAAAGAGAGACTTTCTTTGACAAATTGAAGAACTTCTTCAAAAGAAAAAAGAAAGCTTAGTATTCAGGCATTCTTCCCAAATTCTTGTTTGTGCATTTCTTCTGTACGCATATGCAGTCTTCTTCATTATACGCCGCTTCATACCTGTATTCAAGTGTGCACATCTCTGGCATATCATAATTTCCTTCAAATTGCCTGTTTATGCACCTCATTGGGTGGCATTCAGGCACAGGCACGCAGTCATTGTCTGAATTGCATTCATCCTCTAAAACAGCCTGCCCAGTGCAGCCTATTAAAAAAATCATAACCAAGACAATCAGCAGCATTTTCATAAGAATAAATAAAGAAATAATGTATTTAATTCTTTCTGTACAGCCACATTCTAAGAACCCTGTACTTTACAAATGAGCCAAGCATTCCAAAATAGCTTTGCTGCTGTCTTTGAACAGGGTCGCCGTCTATGTCAAGTGCAGCATAATGCTCATGAACATCATTCACATGGTCTGGCTCTAATGTGTCGAAATCCAAAAGCATCTGTCCTTCTGCTTTTAGCTCTTCATCTTTTACAATGACTTCATCATCTAGGACAGTCACAAGGCCAGTCTCAACTTCATCCTTGAACAAAGCCTGAAGCCCTGACTGATTCAGCCTTGCGGTGCTCTTTCTGATTGCCCTTGTGCTTGCATTAGGGTCATAAGGCTCTCCCACAATCTCTTCATACGTCGCTGCAAGTACAGCAGTATGGTGCCCGAACCTTCTTGTTTTCTTGCTTGAAATTTTTGCTACCATAATTCTGCAGTTCTTTGATTCTGCTATATAAAGATATATGTTCTTTAGCATAAATTTGCATTAAAAAAACATATACAATACGCAATCAAAATCTTTTTATATCCCTCTCAGATTTTTGGCAGTATTATGAAAAATTATGGAAAAAATGTCACATTTGTTGAGCCAAGAGGTGCGCCTTCTAATGTGTTTGCTAAATTCATGACAATACCTCTTCAGGGCCCTGTTGTGCTTGCAACAACGGCAAAGCAGGCAGGATATAGCGCTTCTGTTCTTAATGAAAATATTCTTGGAAGGGATGTTAATGATTCTGAGCTTGCCAATTCAGACGTATTATGCGTTACATGCCTTACAGCAACAGCCAACAGGGGAAAAGAGATTGCACACCAGTATACCAAAGTAAGAAAAGAGCGCAATCTTGAATCAAGGGCAATTGTCGGCGGCATACATGCAAGCATGATGCCCCAGGACTTTGTTAATGATTTTGACCAGGTTTTTGTCGGCGAGGCTGAGACAAAGATTATTGATCTTCTTGACGGAAATATAGAGGACAAGATAGTATACGGAGAAAGGCTTGAGGACCTTGACAAAGTCCCTATACCAGATTACACGCTTGTAAAAGGCCTGGACAGGATGAGGATTAGGCCAGTTGTCACATCAAGAGGCTGCCCTTACGGCTGCAATTTCTGCTCTGTCACTGAAATGTTTGGAAGGGATTACAGGTTCCAGAGCCCTGAAAGGATAATGGCTGAGCTTGTTTCATACAGGAAATCCCATATATTTTTTGCAGACGACCATTTTGCAGCAAACCCAAGGCGCACAGAGCAATTGCTTGATTACATTATCAATTCAAAGATTAACATCTCATGGTCTGCGCAGGTAAGGGCAGGCATTGCCAAAAAGCCCGAGCTTGTCAGAAAGATGAGGCAGGCTGGCTGCACAACAGTTTACATTGGCTTTGAGTCTGTCAACCCAGACACTTTGCGCGAGCTGAACAAAGGCCAGACAGTTGAGGATCTTGAGACAGCAATACGGGTTTTCCACAAGTACGGGATTAACATACACGG
>JAHWHF010000114.1 GCA_019323415.1 Candidatus Woesearchaeota archaeon
ATAAACAAAACCTTTATAAATGAGCTGTCTTATCATTTATAAACGGGGGGGTGCTTATATTATGGCAAAGAAAAAATCAAAGAAATCTCAAAAGGTGAAGGCTAAACCTGCAGCGAAGCCTGCTAAAAAGGTTGCCAAGCCAGTTAAAGCAGCAAAGATTGTTAAAGAAGACAACAAGGAAATAAGGATTGTTAACATAGTAGTTTCTGGAAGCCTTGACAAAAGCAAGATTCCATTGGAGAAAATGGCAGCAACACTGCCGAACACAGAGTATAACCCTGAACAGTTCCCGGGTCTTGTTCTAAGAATAAGGGAGCCAAAGACATCAGCTCTAATCTTCAACTCAGGCAAGATTGTATGCACAGGAGCAAGAAGCATGGAGCAGGTTGAAGGCGCAATGGGCAAGATTGTCGAGACCATGAAAAAGATAGGCATTGACATTAAGAAACAGCCCGAATACCAGGTGCAGAACATGGTTGCATCAGGAAGCATTGGAATGACGCTTAACCTGAATACGCTTGCTATCAAGCTCGAGAACACAGAGTACGAGCCTGAACAGTTCCCAGGACTTGTTTACAAGCTAAGGGGAACAAAAGCAACATTCCTGCTGTTCACAAACGGCCAGATTGTATGCACAGGCACAAAGAGCGAAGATGAAGTGCACGAAGCAGTAAAGAAGCTGATTGATGTGCTGAAGAATTTAGTTAAGAAGTAATAATGGAAACTTCTGAGCTAATAGAAACTTTTTTTGACTTTATTGATTCCAACCTAAAGGCAGAACTGCTCGAGGTTGCAAGGAAGGACGATTTCTCATTGCAGGTTGACTTCAACAAGCTTGTTAAGTTCAGCCCGGGGTTTACAGACCTGCTTCTTGAAAGGCCTGAAGATGTAATCAAAGCAGCCGAGATGTCAATTGAAAGGTTTGACATAAGCAAAAAAATCAATGTAAGGTTCCAGAACCTCCCAAAAAGCGCAAAGATTCTCATTAGGGACATAAGAAGCAAGCACATAAACAAGCTTCTTACTATTGTTGGTGTTGTAAGGCAGAAGACAGATGTAAGGCCGCAGGTTGTTGAGACAAAGTTTGAATGCCCGAGCTGCGGAAACATTATTCCTATACTCCAGCTTGGCCTGCAGAAATTGATGACGCCTTCAAAATGCAGCTGCGGAAGAAAAGGAAAGTTCAATCTTAAGAGCAAAGAGCTTATCGATGTCCAGAAGCTTGTGCTTGAAGAGGCTGCAGAAGACCTTGAGGGCGGCGAGCAGCCAAAAAGGTTCAATGTTATTATGAAAAAAGACCTTGTTTCTCCTTTTAATGAAAAAAAGACAAATCCTGGAACAAAGGTTGAAGCAGTTGGCGTTGTGAAAGAAGTTCCTATACTTCTGAAGAGCGGCGGCCAGAGCACAAGGTTTGAGCTTATGTTTGAGTGCAATAACATTATGAGGGTTGATGAAGATTTTGGTGACCTGACAATTAACAAGCAGGATGTTGTTGAAATAAAAGAGCTTGCAAAAGACCCTAACATTTTTGAAAAGCTCAAGAACAGCATTGCGCCAAGCATATATGGCCATGACAGGGTTAAGGATGCATTAATTCTCCAGCTATTCGGCGGTGTAAGAAAGATTAGGGATGATGGCGTTATCACGAGGGGAGACACGCACATTCTTTTGATTGGAGACCCTGGTGCGGCAAAATCGCAGATGCTGAGAAGGCTGTCTGTAGTTGCGCCAAAGGCAAGATATGTTTCTGGAAAAGGTGTTACAGGAGCAGGGCTTACTGCTTCAGTTGTAAGAGATGAATTCACAGGCGGCTGGAGCCTTGAGGCAGGCGCAATCGTACTTGCAAACAAAGGTTATCTTATGATTGATGAAATGGACAAGATGAACAAAGAGGACAGGGATGCAATGCACGAAGCTATGGAGCAGCAGAGCGTCAGCATAAGCAAGGCAAACATCCAGGCAACATTAAGGGCTGAGACTTCTGTTCTTGCAGCAGCAAACCCTAAGTTTGGAAGGTTTGACCCTTACATGACAATTGCAGAGCAGATTGACCTTCCCCCATCTCTGATTAACAGGTTTGACCTTATATTTCCTATCAAGGACCTTCCTGACAAGACAAAAGATACTGCAATGTCAAAATTCATATTAAAGCTTCACCAGAACAAGGCTGAAGACAAGCTTGTTGTTGATATTGATACCGGCCTGCTAAGAAAATATGTTGCATATGCAAGGCAGAATGTTTTCCCTGTGCTTACAGATACGGCAATAACTGAAATTCAGAGTTATTACCTGAAGATGAGGGGCTCAGGCACAGATACTGGCGGCGTAAAGTCTGTCCCAATCAGCGCAAGGCAGCTTGAGGCTCTTGTCAGGATGTCTGAAGCTTCTGCAAGGGTAAGGCTGGCTGACAAGGTTACAGTTGAAGACGCAAAAAGGGCTGTTGAGCTTATCCAGTACTGCCTTTCAGAGATTGCAATTGACAGGGAAACTGGAAAAATTGACATTGACAAAATCTCATCAGGCATTACTGCTTCTGAAAGGGGCAAGATTTTCGGGGTCAAGGAAATTATCAATGACCTTGAGAATAAGATTGGAAAGTTCATCCCGATTGATGATATAATAAAAGAGGCTGAGGCAAAAGGAATCAATATAGAGAAGGTTGAAGAGACAATTGAAAAGCTGAAAAGGTCTGGAGATATCTTTGAGCCAAAGCGCGGCTTCATAAGCAAATTATAAAATGCCTTCTGAACAAATACAGAGAAGCACTGCAAAAGTTGTCAAAATTTCTGATATACATAATTCTCAATACACAAAGCAGGAAGGCTTTGCGCCAAACTATGTTATAATTAATGGCGAGCAGGTGTCAAGGGTAAATATTATTGGGACAGTAATATCTGCAGATGAAAAATCAGTTTCTGTTGATGACGGAAATTCATCAATTACTGTAAGGGAGTTTGATACAAGCACTCTGAACGGCATCTTTCTTGGTGATGTTGTCCTTGTGATCGGAAAGATAAAGGAATATGGAAACCAGAAATACATTCTGCCTGAAATTGTAAAAAAAACAGACATTGGCTGGCTAAGGTATAGGAATGCAGAGCTAAAACTGGGAAAGGTTGAATCAATACAATCAGCATCAAAATCAATATCTTCTCAAGTAAAACAAGAACTAAAGCCAAAAGTTGAAGAAGAGGTTGTTGAAGAAACAGTAGATGAAAAAGAAGAAGAAACAACTGATTCAAAAATTCTAAATTACATAAGGAAGAATGACAAAGACGATGATGGTGTCTTGATTGATGATATTCTCCAGGCAGAAAATGTCACAGAAGATGATATTGAAAACCTGCTTAAGTCGGGAGAGATATTTCTTGTAAAGCCAGGCAAAGTTAAGGTTTTAGAATAAGTCAGGACAAAAACCCAACAAGATTTGGCGTGAAGAAAACTTCTACAAAAGCCGCAAGCACGAGCACAAGTATTGAAATGAGTATGAGTTCTGAGCTGTCAAATAATATCCTGAAAAAAGATTTTGAGCCAAAGTCGTGGTTGATTACAGCAACAGAAATTATTCCTCCTGCAAGTCCGCCTATGAAATATGCAACCATTTCGAGTATTCCGTGAGGAAGGTATCTCGCCATTCCAAGTATAATTGAATGCATTGTTCCATAATGTATGATTTTTGTCCTGATGAAATCGCCAAGAAATGCCCCGCCAACAGACGCATTCCATGTAAGTATGAATATTGCGCCAGCGCCATAGATAAATGAAAACAGTATGCAGAAAAATAGCACCTTGAGGTTATTCATTATGATAAATGAAAAGAATTTTGTTGAAAACGCCAGGCTTGTTGCTGCATTTATCCTGTTTATTGTCTGCAGCTGCATCTGGAACAGGTTTGCTGAAGCAGACTGCGGCAAGATTAACGCCCATAATGTGTATGAAGCCAAAAAACCAAGGAACATAAACATGAAAACAGATATAACCTTGCCGTGCTCTTTCAACAAAGAGAACTCGCGTGTAAACGTCAAATCTTTTTTCTCTTCTGAGCTTATAAGAACATAAACAACATGCATGCATGCAAATACTGTCAGGAAAACCATGACAAGGCTTGCCTGGCCCTGGAACATGCCAAGTGATATAACAACAGCAATGCTTGAATAAAGAAATCCAATCAGAAACACATTCCAAGGCTTCTTTTCAGGGTGTGTTTCTGGGTTAAGTATCGCCTCTAGCACCATTTTAAGAATAAAATCACAAATAGTGTTTAAAAACCTTACTATGATTTCAGCAAAGTTTAAATAAAACATCGAAAAATGGTGGTATAATGGATTATGAAAAACTTTTAAAGAAGGCTGTTGAAGAGCTGCCTGAAAGCATTGTTGAAAAGCAAAGGTTTGAGATTCCTAAAGTAAAAGGCCATATTCAGGGCAACAGGACAGTGCTATCGAACTTCAAGCAGATTGCAAAGACATTCAACAGGGATGTTGATCATTTTCTTAAGTTTATATTAAAAGAGCTTGCAACGCCAGGCAAGTTCAGCGGCGACCTCCTTATTCTGGGAAGAAAAGTTTCTTCTGCTTTGATTAATGAAAAGATCAAGAAATATGCAAATATATTTGTATTGTGCCCTGTCTGCGGAAAGCCGGACACATTAATAGAGACAGACAAAGGAACTTTGCTTCTAAGATGTACTGCGTGCGGTGCAAAGCACCCTATAAGAAAGATATAATATTGGCTTATTTGGGTGTTATTTCTAAGGCTTTTTTTCATATGGAAATAAGATTAGCATACTGACCCCATTATTTCGCTTGGAAATAAGATTCAGGCACAGGTGGGGTGTGTTTCTAATACTATGATAATTTCAAACATAAGTATCAATTTAAAATATATTTTGCAAAGTATATAAAGAAAAAACCACAACTCATTCTTATTTTATTTATTTTCCATATAGAAAATAATAATATAATATTATATATTATATATTATAATATAATTAATTAATAATATATAATAAAAGACAACAATGAAGCAGAAAAATTCCACACACAATCCACAGTTCGAATTTTCCACACGAAACAAAGGGGTCACATAGATACTTCAAGATAAATAATTTTATATACCTCTATTTCGTTTGGAAACTATCAAAAATGAGGGGGATATGATGACAGAAAATGAACTAGTGGACTATTTTGAGTCCTATTTGAAAAAAAAGTCGTTATTTGAAAACAAAAACGTTCTTCAAAGCGACTACACACCTGAATCGCTTAAACACAGGGATAAAGAGATAAATTCAATAGCGCAAATACTGGCGCCGGCCCTAAGGCAGGAAAAGCCTTCAAACATTTTCATTTACGGCAAGACAGGCTCAGGAAAAACAGTAACAGTAAGATATACAACAGAAAAATTTATTGAAGTTGCAAAAAAAAGGAACATACCTGTAAAGACAGTTTATGTGAACTGCAAGCTGAAGAAGGTTGCAGACACAGAGTACAGGCTCATTGCACAGCTGATAAGGGAGTTTGGCTATGACATCCCTTCAACAGGCCTTCCTACAGAAGAGGTTTATACGCAGTTTTTCAAGATAGTTGATTCTGAGAAGCAAAACATAATACTCATACTCGATGAAATTGACCAGCTTGTTGACAAAATAGGTGATGAAGTTCTTTATTCATTGACAAGAATAAATTCTGAGCTGAAGAACAGCCGGATAAGCTTTATTGGGATAAGCAACAACCTTGTTTTTGCGCAGGCACTTGATTCAAGGATAAAAAGCTCGCTTTCACAGGAAGAGCTTGTGTTCTCTCCTTATAATGCGCTGCAGATAGTTGACATTCTTTCAAACAGGTCTGACCGCGCTTTCAGGAAAGGCGCGATCAAGCAGGGCGTTGTACAGAAATGCGCAGCATATGCTGCCCGTGAGCACGGCGATGCAAGAAGAGCGCTTGACTTGCTGCGTGTTGCAGGAGAGATTGCTGAAAGGACAGGCTCAACAAAAGTTGAGATACAGCATATAGATGAGGCAGAGGAAAAAATAGAGAAAGACTGCATACTTGAGTCAATAGAGACACAGCCAAAGCAGTTCCAGGCAGTTCTTTTTTCAATAATGTCCATAGCAGACAAAAGGGACGGCGTCATACATACGGGAGAAGTTTATGAAGTGTATAAGGCAGTCTGCCTGCAGACAAACCTCAGGCCATTAACGCAAAGAAGAGTATCTGACATAATAGGCGAGCTTGATCTTCTTGGAATAATAAATGCAAAGACAATTTCAAAAGGAAGGTATGGAAGGACAAGGGACATAAGTGTAATTATTTCAAAGCCTGTCAAGGAAAAGATAAATTCAATTCTTAAAAACAAGCTGGAGCTGTGATGGATTCAGAACAAAAGAAAAAATATATAGGACTATTGCTTGAAAGGAACATACTTGTAGAGCCTTCTAAATTAAACATCTATACTGAAGATGATTTCAGGGCATTGCTTGGCCTCAAGTCAGAAGTTGAAGCAGCCAATACAGAGCAAGCACATAATGCAGCAGCCGCACCTGCTTTAGAGATGCACGAAAGTGAAAAAGAAAACCCAAAAATCATTGAAAAGCCAAAGCCGACCAAGCCGGATGGAAAAGTCAAGATTGTTTTTAATTACCAGGACGAATACAAGAAAAGGGAAGTCCAGGATTTTGTTTCATATTTCAACAAAAGGTTTGAATCATTAAGGAATATGCTGAGGGAGAGAAGAGAGCTCAATAACATAACTTCTATCAACAAGCTTCTTGCAAAAAAAGACAAAGCAGAAATGTCTTTAATTGGCATTATATTAAACATCCAGAAAACAAAGAATGGCCACATAATGCTAACGCTTGAGGATAAGACAGGCTCTATCAATGTTCTTGTTAACAAGAACAGGCAGGATTTGATGGAAATAGCCCAGGAGCTTGTGCTTGATGAAGTCATAGGAATAAGCGGGACAGTTGCTGACAAGATAATTTTCTCAAACAAGATAGTTCTTCCTGACGTTATAATGAACAAAGAGTTCAAGAAATCCCCTGATGAGGCATACGCTGTTTTCATATCCGACCTTCATGTTGGCGCAAAAAAATTCATGGCAGAAAATGTTGACAAGTTTATTGACTGGCTCAAGGGCAATGTTGGAAATGATGTCCAGAAGAACATGGCCTCAAAAGTCAAGTATTTGTTTATTGCAGGCGACCTTGTTGAAGGTGTCGGCATTTTCCCTGAGCAGGAAAGCGAGCTCGAAGTCAAAGACATATATGACCAGTTCAAGCTTTGCGCAGAATATCTTAAGAAAATACCAAGCCACATACATATTATACTTTGCCCAGGAAACCACGACCCAGTCAGGCTTGTAGAGCCGCAGCCAGTCATACCAAGGGAATATGCAAAGCCTCTTTA
>JAHWHF010000115.1 GCA_019323415.1 Candidatus Woesearchaeota archaeon
AAGATGAGAAGTAATATTGCCTTCGCTGTCCATCAAAGGCTTTCCGTCCCTCTGCCTTATAGTGGTTAGAAACTGGTATAATGTGTTGAAAGCGTCAACAGCAAGCTTTTTTCCCTTCAAATCTGCTATGCTTATCTCGTGCTTTACAGCCAAATCAATGATCTTTGTTCCCATTAAAGCTTCTTAACAACCAGCTGTTTAAATTCTTTTCCAATCATGTCAAGCGCCCTCTTGGAAACTTCGCCCGGGCTTAGAAATAATGTTGGCAGGTTCATTGACTGCCCTTTAAGGTATGCTGTGCTCAAATCGCCGTCATTTGACTTTTTCTTGTTCTTTGCCTTGCAGTAATATTTCATCTCTCCGACAGCGCTCGGCACAATTATTGTGAAATCAATCTCTTTTCCTTTCTTTATAATCTCGTAATGGTCAATCTCAATGTTCTTTTCATCAAAATATGCTTTTACATGAAGGAAAAAATCATCGTTAAGCTCTTCTTTCTTTTCCTCTTCAAGCTTTTTCTGCTTCTCCTCCTCAATCTGCTTCCTGAGCTCCTCCTCTTTCCTGAAAAGCTCTTCCTCGAACTTCCTTTTCTCGTCTTGTATCTGCTTTTTCAGCTCAAGCTCTTTTTTTGCAAACTCTTCCTCCCTTTTCCTTTTGAGCTCTTCAAGCTCCATAAGCTCTTTTGATTTTGCGCCAATCTCTGACTCTTTTCTCCTGAGTTCTTTCTCTTTTTCCTCAAGCTCTTCCTTTTTCTTTGCAAGCTCGTCATGCTGTTTTTTTACAGCCTGCTCAGGCTTTGGCTTTAGCTCTTCTTTTTTCTCAACCTTGATCTCAGGCTTTTTATCATGATCATGCTCTTTTTCAGGAGCAGGCTCTTTTTTCTTTGGCTCCTGCTGTTTTGGCTCTGGCTTTTTTTCAGGCTCTTTTTTTGGCTGGGGCTTTGGCTTTGGCGCCAGCTTTTCCTTTATGATCTGTGTTGCCTCCTCATTTGAAAGAAGGTACCATTTCCAGAAAATCTCTGTCTTGTTTACTTTAAGCGGTACTGCAAAATCCTTTATCTCCCTGACTGCAGCTTTCATTAGCGGGCTAAGCTCTTCGTCCTTGAGAACCTTTTCCTTTTTCAATATGTCAAAAATCTTTTTTTCTTCAGGCTCAAGATGCTCTTTGTAGTCCTGCAGTTTTGCCTCTTGGCCTTCAACAAAATAAAGCGGGCTGCCGCCGACTTTTGTGTATGATATTTTTGCCTTTTTATTTGATGTAAGCTCAGAAAGATATGCAGATGAGAGAAGGCTGTCTATCTTAAGCTCTTTGGCCACTGTCACTGGAACAACAGGTCCCTTCTTCCTGATTATTTCAAGAACTTTATCCCGCATCATTTTTTGAATAATATGTTATTTTTATTATAACTTTTTCTTAGTCCTAGAATAGTGATTAAGGCCTTACCCACTTGATTTCGTAATATGTAACAGAGTTTTCCTCATCAACTATTCCAATAAGAAGCCTCTTTTTTGTGCTGTGCGCAACCCTGTTTTTTGCTGCAAAATCGTGCCATGTCAATACTCCATTCTCATGCACAGGAAAAACAATCCACCTTGCATGGTCTTCGCCTGGTTTTATGCCCCTGTCATAAACCCTGAACTCTGCACCGAATTTCAGCGCAGTCTTTGTTACATATCCCCTGTCCCTCAAATCTTTGTAAACGCAATACCTTACCCAAAAGCCCGGCTCTTTTTCCTCTGCCAGCTTCAGCAGCTTTTTGTGGTCAAGCTTCTTTTTTCCGTCCTTTACTGTTATCTTTTTCTTTTCAGTTAGGTACATTGCCTCCATAATTGATATCTGGAGATTGCCCTCTTCAAGCAGCGTGCCGAACCTGTTTTTGTTATAGAGCTCTCTAGCTTCATTTGACGCTTCTGTTATAATCCTTCCCCCCTCGAATTCGGCCTTGACCGCCTTTTTCTTCTCAACCATTAAAGCACCCAATCATGAGTTTATTTAAAAACCTTTTCATTTTTTTCACCAAAGACTTTAAATAGAAGAACTGGAATAATTGGCTTATTGCAGCACAGCTGCAAAAAAATATGTGAGAGGTAAAGTAAATATGCAAAGACATGGAGGAGGACCTATGAGGCCGCCTGTAAAGGTGGGCGATGAGGTCGATGTAACCATAGATGCTGTTGGCGAAAAAGGCGACGGCATTGCAAAAGTCCAGGGATTTGTTTTGTTTGTGCCTGGCGTTAAACAAGGACAAACCGTAAAAGTAAAAGTGACCAAAGTCCTTAGAAGAGTAGGCTTTGCCGAAGTTGTTGGCGAGGCATCTGAGCCAAGCGAAGCACCAGAAGATGAAGCTGAAGAAGCTCCTGAAGAAGAGGCTGAGCAGGAATCTGATGAAGAATCAGAGGAATTCGGCGAAGAAGAGCCAGCTGAAGAGGCTGACGAGGACCTTGAAGGCCTGAAAGCTCCAAAATCAGATGAAGACTCTGAAGAAGAGCCTGAAGAGGAGCCAGAAGATGAACCTTCAGATGACCAAGACATTGTTGAACCAGAGGAAGAGGAATAAGTTTAACAATCCAATTTTTTTATTTTTTTATTTATAATTTAGAACCATCATGAGGCTTTTTGTTGCAGTTAAAATACCTGAACCTGTTTCTGAAGAACTTAGGAATATACAAAAGCAATTAGATGTTAAAGGGCTTAAGCATGTAAAGGATTTCCATTTGACATTGAAATTCTACGGCGAGGTTGAGGACAGCGAGCTGGATAATATAAAAAAAGAGCTTTCAAGGATTATTTTTGAGCCTTTCCAGGCAAAGCTCAGCGGCATTGGCGTTTTCCCAAATGAAAAAAGGATAAATGTTGTATGGGTTGGCCTTGAGCCGCAGGACAAGTTCAGCAAGCTTGCGCTGCAATTCAAGGAAAACGAAGGCTTCAAGCCGCATGTAACCCTTTCAAGGGTGAAGTTCATCAATGACAAGGAAGAGCTGAAGGACAAGATTTCACAGCTTAATGTTCCTGAGCTTACTTTTGATGTTGAATGGTTCTATCTTGTGAAAAGCACACTCACAAAAGAAGGCCCTGTTTATGAGGATTTGGCAGTATTCCCTCAAAATAACTCAGAAAAATAATTTCTTAGTATTCACTGTGCCATTTGTATTTGTTTTTTCCTAAAATCTGGAGCAAGCTTAATTCATGTGACGCGACAGTCTTGATTCCAGTGAAGTCTTGTACATATTTCGCTGCAAATTCCCTTACCTTGCTGCATATCT
>JAHWHF010000116.1 GCA_019323415.1 Candidatus Woesearchaeota archaeon
CAGCCCCCTTTTCATAAGCGCAAGGCCGAGGAAAAATGCAATGTCAATGTACTTGTTTCCTATGCTGTACTTGTTTTTTGTTTCAGGGTGCTCTGCATCAATAAAATAAATCCCGTCCTTGATAAGTATGTTATTGCTCCAAAGGTCGCCGTGTATTAATGTATAGTCTTTCTTGTCATTGAGTATGTCGAATTTGTGCAAATCCCTTTTTATCCTTTCAACAAAGTTTTTGTCTGAAATGTTCGAAAGATATTTTTTGATAACAGCAACATAATCAAATTTCTCGGCATCTTTCTGCTCCTTGAGCTCGTTCTGGAGAAATTTTTTTCTTTTGTGCGTAATCCTAAGGACTCTTGCAGTATCAATTATTATTTTCTTTTTCAGCAGAATATCAACAGTAGACATTTTTGCGTTTGGGATAAATGCCATGTCAAGCCTTTTGTTCTTTGTATCCTTCTGCAATACTTTCGGGGCAAAAGGGCAGAACTTAAGGAATGTTGACTCCTGCGAAAGCCTTTTTTTTGGAGTCTTTGCAGTGTATTTTTTAATAACTTTTTTTCCTTTCCTATCTAGCAAAGTGGTGTTCTGGTTTCCTCCTTCAAGTTTTTCAGTAATTTCTTCTTCAGTATCAACCATTTCCATTTTAGCCGCCTTTTAGCACATTTTGAAAACTTTTTATTGTTTTGTTTGCAGTGCCGTCCCATGAAAAGTTCTCAACAGCGATCTGCCTCATCTTCTGCCTGAATTCATCTTCATTATAATCTTCAATATGCTGCGCTGCATCCAGGATATTCATATGTATCTGGTCAATTATATTTCCGGACATTTCAATCTTCATGCTGTTGTGCATGTTTTTCGGGACATAAGGCTCTGCAGCATCAATGACATCCTTTAGTCCTGAAAAGTTTGAGCAAATAGGAAACAGGCCGCAGCTCATTGCTTCAATTGAAACCATTCCAAAAGCTTCAGGCACTTTTGAAGGCACAACTGAAATATGGCATAACGGAAGGATGTGCTTCAGCAGGTCATGTGTTGCATACCCAACAAATATGCTGTTCTCAAGCAAAGGTACATTCTTGTACTGCTTTATATTTTTTGCAAATTCAATCAAATCATCATCAAGCTCATCTCTTTGCTTTACAAGCTCTTTAAACAATTCTGAATCACCTGTCTGTATTGCATATTTTGCAGCCTCAATACCCTCTCTTTCAGTGCCAAATCCTACAAAAACAAACCTGTAGTCAGGGTCCTGCTTTGCAACCTTTGCAAGAGCGCACACAAGCTTGTACAGGCCTTTTGAAGGAAGCATTTTTCCTACAAAAACAACAATCTTGTGCTTGCTTATGTTGAGGTTGCTTAGCTGCTGCATAACATCTGAATCAACATTCTTGTGCTCGTACTTTTCATTATGGTGATTTATGACTTTGCTAAGCTCAGAGTATTCATTAAGCTGGCTTAAGTGGCTGAACAAATCATCTTTGTGCTGCCTTGTCTTTCTTTTTGCATGTTTGTCAACTTCCTGCTTTATTTTTTTGGTGAATTCATGGAAATGCTCTGCTTTTGTCGGGCCAAGGCTGAATTTTTCAATATCAACGCCTTCAGGAATAATCTCAATCTTTTTTGTGAACGATGCGCCAAACAAATTTGTGACTTTGTCTTTTATGTATGTGCTTCCTGCTATGACAATGCTTGCGTCAGCAAGCCCTTTGACTGCATAATCAAGATATTTCTTGTCGTGCTTGATTGTAAACTCAATTGCACTTCCATGTATTTTTGCAACATAAGGCACTCCTGACTTTTTCTTGAACAAAGACATGATGTAAGGAGACATAACTGCATGGTTTGTAAGAACAATATCGAATTTCTCAATGTCATATATTTTCTGCATTGCCTCAACATTCTTTTGGATGTAGTTATCAAGCTCCTGCTGTGTGAGGTCTAAAAAAGTCTTGACTTTAAATCCAGGGTATTTGTCAAACACATAAACAGGCAGAAGGCCTGAAATGTCAGGGTTGTAAAC
>JAHWHF010000117.1 GCA_019323415.1 Candidatus Woesearchaeota archaeon
AAGAACCAGGGGCTTATGGCTCATCCAATATTCCATGCAGCATTGAGAAGGGACTGTGACGGCGATGAGGCAGGAATTTTCCTGCTGCTAGATGGCTTCCTTAACTTTTCACAGAAATATTTGCCAGGCACAAGAGGAGCAACAATGGATGCACCAATCGTACTTACTTCAATTACAAACCCAAGCGAAGTTGACGACATGGTGTTTGATATGGATGTTGTATGGAAATATCCATTAGAGTTCTACAAAGCATGCCTTGACTATAAGATGCCATGGGAAGTTAAGATTGAGCAGCTGAACAGCAGGCTTGGAAAGCCTGAGCAGAATGAAGGCTTTGGCTTTACACATGATAACATAGACATGAATGAAGGTGTTAGGATATCTTCATACAAGACATTGCCAACAATGATTGACAAGCTCGATTCCCAGCTCAATCTTGCTGAAAAAATAAGGGCAGTTGATGCCGGAAATGTTGCAGCTCTAGTCATAAACAAGCACTTTATCAAAGACCTGAAAGGAAACCTGAGGAAATTCTCGCAGCAGGAGTTCAGGTGTGTTGGTTGCAACGCAAAGTACAGGAGGCCTCCGTTAATAGGCAGGTGCACTGAATGCAACGGCAAAATCATATTCACAGTTTCAGAAGGCTCTGTTGTAAAGTATCTTGAGCCAAGCACACAGCTCGCCGAAAAATACAACCTTCCGCCTTACCTGAGGCAGACGCTTGACCTTACAGCTGCAAGAGTTATATCTGTGTTTGGCAAAGAAAAAGAAAAGCAGGAAGGCCTGAATAAATGGTTTGGCGGCTAGGCAAACTTAATCTTGAACACTTTTCCTAAATCAGACTCCCTTTTATCATCAATAACGAACTCAAACAATTCAGCATATTTTTCTATAGCTTCCTGCCTTTTGCTTGCTACAACAATAATCCCGTTTTTCTTTAGGCAGTATTTTGCCTGGTAAAACAGTTCCCTGTACAACGCATCTGTTGATGAGCTTGAGCCTGAAGGCATGTATGTTATTATTTTGTCAACGCTTTTTGGCTCAAACAAATAATCAAGCCAGTCAATGCTTCTGCAGCTAAGGCTTATATCTGCTCCAGCTGCCTGTATGTTAAGCTTTGAATCTTCAATGTTTCCTGTGTATGAATCAATGCCGAATATGCTTTTTCCTTTGCCCAAAAGCCAGGCCTCAATAACTATTTTTGAGCCGCAGCACAATGGGTCAAGAAGAACATCTTTTGGCTTATAGCCTGAGAAAAGCACCATGCAATGTGCAAGGCTTGGACCAAGGTTCGGCGGGTTGTTCTTTACCAAGTATTGCCTTTTGTCTGATGCTATAAGCTTTTTTTCCTGCCCCTCTCCAATGAATATGTTTTTGGCTGTTTTCATAGAGCCAAGCTTTTCTATATCCTTCTCAGTTAGCTTTAGCTTAAAGCATTCTTTGGATAATTTGGCATTTTTCTTCAAAATCTGCTTTATTTCTGCCTTGCAAAAGTCCTCAAATCCCTTATTCGGGGCTATTGTGCATTCCATATGCCCCTGGACATAAAGCCCCCATAAATTAATGTCGTTGTTACTCCACAATAGCAAAAATTCAGAAAGCTTTATATAGTAGAGCCCTTTATACAAACATAACTTTAAGTAAGTAAATAAAGACAAAAAACCCAAATTAAAGAGTTCTGATAGATAACGGGCGTGATAGATTTTTTTTAGTTAAAAAGGGGCTAGAAAAAAATATGTCCCTTTTTTTATTTAGAGGGGGAGTGATGCTGAAATGATTGTAGAGAAAGCATTTTTAGAGAAACTTAAGGAATTTGGGCTGAATTCTTACGAGAGCAAGCTATGGACTGCGCTATTGTCAAGAGGAGTGAGCACAGCAGGGGAGCTTGCGGACATATCAGGCGTGCCAAGAAGCAGAAGCTACGATGTTCTAGAAAGCCTGGCAGACAAGGGCTTTATAATGATTAAGCCCGGCAAGCCTATCAAATATCTTGCAGTGCAGCCGCACGATGTGCTTGACAGGGTTAAGTCAAAGATTGAGTCTAATTCAAAGGAAGAGCTAAGCAGGATAGAGTCGCTGAAAGAAGATTCAGTGATGGGCGAGCTTAAACAGCTTCACAGCCAGGGTGTTGATTTGGTTGACCTTACAGAGCTTACAGGCTGTGTAAAGGGAAGGGACAACCAGGCGCATCATCTTATGATGATGATAAAGAATGCCAAGAAATCAATCAACTTATCAACAACATCAAAAGGCCTTTTGAGAAAAAGCCCAATACTTGTACAGGCGCTAAAAGATGCAAAAAAGAAAGGAGTGAAAGTGAAGATTCTTGCACCAGTTACAAAAGAAGCTGAAAAGTCAGTTAAAGAGCTTTCAGGTCTTGCTGAGCTCAGGAACAGCAAAGAGCTTGGAAGGTTTATGATTGTCGATGACAAGGAAGTCCTTTTCATGCTCCATAATGACAAGGATGTCCACAAGAACTATGACACAGCTGTCTGGGTTAACTCAGCTTATTTTGCATCAACATTGTCAAGCATGTTTGACAGTGCCTGGAAAAGGAATTAATTTTCTTTTTTCCTTTTATTTTTATTTCTTTCAACTTTAATTTTATAGCAATGTTTAAATAACTATTAGCTAATCTTTTTCATAATGGTCAGGCAGGATTTGGTGTCTTATTTGAAAAAAGAGCTCTCAGCAGGCTACGATATTTCTACTTTGAGGAACCATCTTATTTCACAGGGATATAACAAAAAGGAAGTTGATGAGGCAGTAGATGCATTGTACAAGCAGCCAAAGGCAAAGACATTGCCAAAATTCCCAAAAATAAAGCTTGGGCCTGTTGCCATACTTATCGCAGCTGTTATTCTGTTTGTTATTGGATTTTTTGTCCTAAGGTCAATACTTGCGCCTGAAGCGCCAAGCAATGAGGTTCTTACATTTGAGCCCGAGGCAGAAGAGCCTTCAGCTCCTGTGCAGTCAGAGGAAACAGAGCAAGAGCCTGTGGTTGAGGAAGAGCAGCAGCAGGAGCCTTACCAGCAGTATGAGATAACTCCTCCGCCGGCAGCGCCAGCATCAGGGCAGGTTTCAGTTGCAATTGCTCTTGAGAAAATTGACACATTGTCTTTGGCAGAGTCAATGAACCTTTGCAGCAAATATGCAGACAGGGATGAGGACAGGTGCCTCAGGAAGGTTGCATTGACGCATGATGACAGCTCAATATGCGACTCAATATCAACAGTAAGCATAAGGGATGACTGCTACATAAATTTCGCATATATTGAGGATTTCACAGTATGCGAGAAAATACAGGACGTATACCTTAAGCAGTCATGCAGGGACCTCGGAAAGCTGGACACTTACCAGTTTGAAGAGCAATAAAACAATAAATAAAAAAGAAATAGTAAATTTATCTTCTTCTTTTTGAGAGCTTTCTCTCAATCTTTTTTTCTTCTTCCTCTATTTTCCTTTCTTCAACTTCAATTCTTTTGATGACTTTTGCAATATTCAAGTCAATGCTTGCTATCCTTTTTTCAAGCATAACCATAACCCTAAGAGTGTAGACTATGGCTGCAAGTACTCCAATAATTATTGCTAGAATTGATTGCTCAAGTGTTAAGCCTGCCATTCAATATCACCTCTTTTAGGAATCAAAATGTTTTTTGTTATTTAAAGGCTTCGGTTCAATAAGTGTGCTCTGCCCAGATATAGGCCTGTGGTGCTCCCTGCACCTTGCCTCATAGCTCTCTGGCCCGCCTACAAGAACTTCTGCCTTTTCGCCCGGGCTTTTCGAGTCGACAATCCTCTGCGTCCTTGTTGCAGGCCTTCCGCAGATCTTGCCCCCAAACCTGTATGTGCATACTGCAGACAGCTTTGTGATTTTGTCGGCAGTCACTATAAGGTCTGCCATTGTTTTCTCAGAATTCATGAACTTGAAAGGCTGGCCAAGAAAGTTCAGGTTCAAGCCCGCAACAACAACCTCCCTGCCTTGGTTTGCACAATGATTGCACAAATCAATTATATTGTCGTCGAAGAACTGCACTTCATCAATAACAACAACTTCAGTGTCATTATCAAGCGTGCGAAGAATTTCGTTTGTGCTGTGCGCGATGTTTGCCTCAATCTTGACCTTGTCATGCGAGCTCAGGCACTGCTTGCTGTACCTTGTGTCAAAGCTGTGCTTGAAAATCTGGATTTTTTTGTTTGTTACCCTGTGCTTCCTTATGTTCCTCATAAGCTCGTCAGACTTGCCTGCGAACATAGGGCCGATTATAACCTTCAAAACCATACCATCTGCTCACAACAATGAATATTTAAAATTATGTGTAAAGGAAAAAAAGAAAGAAAAAAGAAAGCTGTTAAACAACAGCTTCCTCTTCTTTCAAATCCCTAAGAACAAGGTATTCGTATGCCTTGCCAAGCACAACCATTGCTTTTGGCAGATCTGCTATGTTAAGGCTTGAAGTGTTTTTCCACTCGCCGTCCTTGTCCTTATAGCTTTTTTCAAAGGAAACATGCTTTATTTCCTTTGTCTCGCCATCTTTTTTGACTTCATTGCACCAGATGGTCGCAGTCACATTCCCTACTCTGAACTTTTGTTCAGGCTTTTGTGCCATTACAGCACCCCCATATCTTAGTCTTGCGCAAGCTAATATTATTTTGATTTTAATTTTTATAAAACCTTTGCATGAAAAACCGCAATATGTTCAGAAAAACAGAAATAATTTACTTGTCAGACTTGTCTGATTTCAGCTCTTTCTCAAGCTGTTTTATTTCCTTTTCAAGGTCTTTTATTTTATCGGAATTGTCTTCCTGGTTGAGCAGCTTGCCGCACTCAGGGCACTTGAACTCAAAATCTGTTGCACTCTCAAAGCTGACCCTCATGCATTTTTCTTCGCACGTAAAGAACTGCTCGCTCTCTTCTCTCCTTAGCCTTTCTTTCAGCTTTTCAAGCCTTTGTGTTTTTATTGTCCATACAACATGCTTTATCTGCTTTGGCCTGAAAGTCCAGTAGTATATGTACCATCCTTTTCTTTTGTCCTTTTTTCTTGTAAAGCTTACAAGGTTGTATTTCAGAAGCCTGTAAAGCACATTCCTTACAAAATTTACCTCTACTTTGAGTTTTTCAGCAAGAGCAAATTCAGAATAATTTTTCTTGTTCTTAAGCTCAAACACAAGCGGGATGGCGTCTTCGCCTGCAGTCTCTGCAATTACATTCTCTATAAGTTTGTTTGTAAGCCTTATCATGGTGCCAGGAGTTTAACTCGTTAACGAAGTATATTTAAATTTATTGGTTCGAAATCAGCTTTTCAAAACTGATTCCTGTATCTTTTATTGATTTTAGCGATATGACGCAGTTTTTTTCTGACTGCTTTAATTCATGCGTTTTGATGAAAACCCATTTCTGGTTGTTGAACCTTGCCCCAATCCATGGCTCTGCGCCAAACAAAAGGGCAAACCTTTCAAGCTCTTTAACTTCTTTTTTTGGTATGTAGATGTAGGAGCCTTTGCTTGACTTTGCTTCAATCGCAACCTTTCTTATGCCGTTTCCTGCAATTATGTCTGGGTTTGGAATGGGCACAGAACCAGAGCCTGCAGACCTTACAGGCGCCCAGCCGTTTGCCCAAAACAAATGAACTAGCTCTCTTTCAGCCTTAGTTCCTTTTGTTTTCAGCTTCATCATCAAATATTGGTCAGATAGGTTTTTAAATCTTCCTAATCACCAAACCTTTAAATATGAGTCTCGGTTATTGACTTAAAAACTAGGAGGTGTTTCAATGAAAATCTCAACTCTTATTGTTGGCTTATTGCTTTTGACACTTCTAACTGCGTCAAGTGTGAGCGCTGTTAAATGTTGCTGTAAGTCAAATAAAGAAACATACGATATGCCAGCCGGAGGTTGCAAGAAAGGTGAAGTAACACTTGATTGTCTAAATGATTGTCAGAGTAATAGTTGCCTTTTGAAATGTGAAAACCAAGAAGCTAGCGCATTTGCACCAGAATTTACAACATTTGGTGTTGGCGTTGCAGTAGTTGCAGCTGGCGG